>PKTA01000223.1 GCA_002869365.1 Marinilabiliales bacterium
ATCATATTATTTCAAAATTCGTTTCCACTTTATCATAAATTATCTTATTTTTAACATCTCTCAGAAAACAAATTTTGTTTTCTTGTTCTAAATATCTAATTAATGCTGTAATATTTTTACTCATGGTAAATAAATAATATTCTACAATTAAGCCGCTGACGATAATTTCAGTTAAAATTAAAACATGATTTCCAGAACACAAAATCAACTTTCGGAACTAAGCAGTAAATCTAAATCATTTATTGTTAAAAGAACTCTATTAGTCTTTATTCCAATAATCCTTTTAGTAACAATAAATGCAATAATTATTTTGGCTGTACAGGAAAATCTGGAATTGCAGGTTTATAAAGAATCAGAAAAGAGTGTAGTTGATACAAAATTTAAAAATATTGAATCCGAAATAAAGCATATTATTAACGATATTTTTATAATTAAAAATAATTCGCATCTTATTGAATTATTGGATAATAAGGATGACAAAGCCATTGAAAATATCAGCAGAGATATTTTTTATGTTATAAAATATCAAAAATCATACGACCAGATTAGACTTATTGATGAAAATGGAAATGAAATAATCAGGGTAAATTATAATAATGGAATTCCTGAGATAGTTGATACAGAACACTTACAAAATAAAAAGCATCGTTATTATTTTTATGAGACAATGAAACTTAATAATGGTGAAGTTTTCGTCTCGCCTTTCGACCTTAATATTGAAAATAAAAAAATTGAAACCCCTCTTAAACCAATGATTCGCTTTGCAACTCCCATTTTTGATAATAAAGGTAACAAGAGAGGAATTTTAATTTTTAACTATTTCGGTCAGCAAATATTAAACCAACTCAATAATTTAATAAATACAGTTGTTGAAAACCAGTTGATGCTGCTTAATTCAGATGGTTATTGGTTGAAAGGGACTAATAAGGAAGAAGAGTGGGCTTTCATGTATGAAGATAAGAAAGCGATGTCTTTTGCCTCCCGTTTACGGGAAGAATGGGAGGAAATTAAAAATAATGAAGCCTCACAAATTGAAACCGATAAAGGACTTTTTACCTATAAAACAATTTATCCGGTAAAAAATATGTTTTCTTCAGATAGTAATAATGCAAACTCTCAGGACGATGTGCCAAGAATACTGTCGAAAGACCGACACTGGAAATTGGTGTCCTTTGTAGATAACGAAGTACTATATTCGAAGCAAAACACCAGGCGTAATTATGTTTTACTGGCACTGATAATTATTTCTGTGGGTTTTTTAATACTGTGCTGGAAACTTGCTGTTTATCAATACAAAATAAAATTAACTTTACTTTCATTGGAATTGAGCAATGAAACAAAAGACAAATTTTTTACTATTATCGCTCACGATCTTAAAGGTCCTTTTAATGCTCTTATGGGCTTTAGCGATATATTAATGCAGGAATTGGAAAGTGGAGATACTACGAATGTAAAAACATATAATTCTCTTCTTAATGAAACCATTCATAATACCTATAACTTCCTTATAAACTTATTGGATTGGTCGCGCAGCCAAACCGATAAGATAGAATATAATCCCGAAACATTTAATGTGTTTACTTTAGTGGATGAAATTAAAGACCTTCTGCATTTACAGGCCGAGAAAAAGGATATCTCTATTATAATTAATGTTCATAAAGATTTGCAAATTCATGCCGATAAAAACATGATTAATACTATTATCCGAAATTTTGTCTCAAACGCCCTCAAATACAGTAATAATTACGGTAAGGTAACTATCGATGCTTCCCTTAGAAATAACAGGTTTTTCTGCTCAGTAAGCGATAATGGGATAGGAATGAGCAAAGAAAGTGTTGAAGAAATAAGCAATTTTGGGGATATAATCAGCACTCCAGGCACCGATGATGAAAAAGGAACCGGACTTGGTTTATTGCTTTGTAATGAGTTAATTAAAAAGCACAAAGGTAAATTGGGCGTGGAGAGTGTTGAAGGAAAAGGAAGTAAATTCTCTTTCGAGATTCCGCAATAAATGAGATACTCATTCTTTAAAAAATATTGTCCCAAACGAAATTCAAATTATATTTATACATGCAAAAGGATAAAATAATTGAAGTTTATTCAGGAACACTCTGGGAAGCCGATCTACTTAAAAGTATTTTGCAATCGGCAGACATTGATTGTTTTATAAAAAATTCAACACTTAATTCATATGCTTATGAACCAATAATTTCGGAAGGTGCTAAAGTGATGATCCTTAATTCTGACATGGAAGAAGCCAGAAAAATTATAGAAGGTTTTCGTAAATCAGCCAAAAAAGAAATATGATAGAATTTGTAAAAAACAGATATGTTATTGCTTATTCGCTTATCTATATTTTTGTTTTAACAATAGTAGTAATTAACGATGTATTTCCTCTTGAAGAGATATTATCTCGATTGGTAATTATCGGTATAATATTTTCAATTATTGCTTACTTGCTTTCAAAATCATCAAAACCTATATTTTCCGTTAAGCCACAGCAAAAAAAAGAACCGCTGCTAATAATATCCATAATTATTTACTTCATTCTTTTTATAACTTTTTATAAATACCTGATAAACATAATATTACCTGAGCAGCTACAATCTAATGGTCAAGTTAAAGAGATTATCAAAATATCGTTTAAAGTATTTTTTATAGTAATCGTTCCTGTAATTATTTATAAAGTTTATTATAATTTTAGCCTGTACGACTGGGGGATAAAAGCAGATTTAAAAGCTGTCTTTCGTGGGAAAAGTGTTTTAATATTTCTGGTGTTCTCTATAATCATGATTAGTTTTCAGTACTTTGCCGGCAATGGAGCTAAACCAATTAGAGAGGGTGCCTTTAGCCTGCAACAGTTATTAATTGCATTTCCAATTAGTTATTTAAGTTTAATAATTAGTGTTGGACTGGTGGAAGAGTTCTTCTTCAGGTCGTTCTTACAATCGAGGATTGCAATTATCCTAAAATCAGAAATCGGTGGAATAGCAATTAGTGCTTTGATTTTCGGACTTGCCCACGCTCCTGGAATTTATCTCAGAGGAGCAGGTGTTATAGCAAATCTGGAGGCAGCACCTTCTTTGCTTACATCCATTGGTTTCAGCATACTAGGTTTATCAATTGCAGGTTTCTTTCTTTCAATTATCTGGGTTAAAACAAGGAATTTATGGCTTATTGTTGGTATACATGCTATGGTTGATTTATTACCGAATTTAGCCGAGTTTATTAAAATTTGGAATATAGGATAAAGTTGAAATTATATGAAAAAAAAGATCTATAATATTTTACTAATTATCACATCTCTTATCGGATATTTGGAATGGGGGCAAACGAATTCTCAATTCCTTTTTCAGATGGAAACAGATATAATTTTTAAACTTTTTACCGACACAACTTCAATAATACACCCTTTGATAATTATTCCATTAGCAGGTCAAATTTTGTTACTGATAAGCCTGTTTCAGGCAGAACCGGGTAAATGGCTAAGTTTTATAGGCATTGGAAGTATAGGTATATTATTTTTATTAGTTCTCCTGGCAGGTGTACTTTCAATGAACTTTAAAATTATCTTATCATCATCACCGTTTTTAATAATTTCTTTCTTTTGTATAAAATTACATATAAAGAAGATATAGCAGAAAATATGAAAAAATTAAAGTTTAACTGGAAAATAGACTGGAAATCAAAACTCATCGATTTGTTGATTGTTATTATAGGAATTAGTATTGCATTTAAGTTAAATACATGGAACGAAACAATTAACAAGAATAATGAAGCACAGGAGTATATAGAGAGTTTTTATAGTGAAAATAAAATCAATTCTGAAAATTTGAGTCAGGCATTAAACTATGCTGAAAAAAACAAAAAAGATATCGATACCTTAAAATATCTGCTTATATCAAAAAACTACGACGACAGCCGAGTTAAAGTACTTGTAGCCAGTATGATGAGTATTACTGATTTTAGCCCTACAATAACTACTATGGAAAATATTACAGCATCAGGAGAGTTTGATTTAATTAAAGACTTAGAACTCAGAGAAATTATAATAAACACCTATAAAACATATAGTAATACTCTGAAACTTGAAAAAATATTGACAGATTATATTAATGATTATGCAACACCATATTTCATGAAGAACATTCGTTTTCAAGATTTTAGTTCCGTTAATAATGATTTTAAACAAGACCCCATACTGGAAAACATTGTGTTAGGATATGATGTATTGTTAAACCAGCAAATAAATGGATATAAAAATAATCTGGAACGTATCAAAAAACTTAATAAAGTGTTGAGTGCTAAAATTAATAAATAAGCAGTCAATAATTTTCCAAGAGAACTATAATTGCTTTTAAGTGCTATCTATTTCATTTATAGTTAAATTTGCACCTAAATCAACGCCATGAAAAATCTATTAATCTTTTTTTCACTGATATTATTGTTTTCAGCATGTAATAGAGAAAATTCGGCTGAACTAATTTATGTTGAAGCTAATACCGAGTCAGGATTTAACTTTCCATATTTTTTATTAATACCCAAGGATGTTTCCCTCGACGACAATGTATATGTTATTGTAGAACCCAATAATTCAGGTTTTGTGGATGATGATTTTGAAAAACATCTGGAAAGCGCAAAACGTACTGCCACCAATGAATTTTATATGGGCAATTTTGCTTCTAACGAATTAAAATATCCATTACTGGTACCTGTTTTTCCAAGAACGGCAAGCCATTGGAATATATATACCCATGCCCTCGACAGAGATGCTATGAGGCAAAAAGACACTCCTGTAGAAAGAATTGACTTACAGTTGATTAACATGTTTGAAGACGCTAGAGTACGTCTTAAAAGAATGAATGTAAAAACAGAAGATCAATTTTTCTTAACAGGTTTTTCTGCCTCAGGAACTTTTGTAAACAGATTCACTCTATTGCATCCCGACAAGGTTTTTGCCGCAGCAGCCGGTGGACTTAACGGACTTTTAATATTACCCATCGACAGTATTAATAGTTTTGCTCTCAACTATCCGCTGGGAATAAACGATATCCAAAATTACATTGATACTCCTTACTCAAGAAATTTATTTCTTAATACTCCACAGTATTATTTTATGGGAGAAATGGACAATAACGATGCAATAGGCTACGACGATGCTTTTGATGAGGATGAGAGATTGTTGATTTATAATTTATTAGGTAAAGAAATGCAACCTGCAAGATGGCATAATTGTGTAAATATTTATTATGAACAGGGTGTAAATGCAAATATCAAAACTTTTGAAAATACAGCTCATGAAACCCCCGACAATGTTAAACATGAAGTATGTAATTTCTTTAGAAACTGTATAAACGAACAAAACAAGAATCCTAAATAATGAATTTCATCAAGTTAAAGGCGATTTACGTTGGAAAGTCCATCTTGATATTATTAATAATATCAACTTTTTTTGCCTGCAACAAAAAACCAGATGATAAGCCAAAACCTCCTGATAATGATCCTGCATCTATAGATAATCCCTTTAGCGTTGATAAAAATTATATACTTTTTAATGGCAAAAAAACTGAAGTTCAAGGAGTTGTTTATGTTCCAGCTTATCCGGGAAATTTACCCTGGGATATAGAGAACGCTCCCACCCTATCTGCTGAACTAGAGGGAAGTATAAGAACAGATATTGCAAACATAAAAGCCATGGGTGCCAACACAATCAGGTTTTGGGGAGCCCCTGAGTATTGTTATGAAGTAATAAAGAATATAGGCGGTTTGTACATTTTGCAAACTATTTGGTTTGATGGAGAACAGCCTGATTTCCAAAATAATACTTATAAAAACCAAACAAAAAACTACATCAGAACTATAATCGACAGAATTTATAGTGCTTATAATAATGAAAACCCTCCTATTCTTGCTTTTTTGGTGGGTAATGAACTGAGTGAGCAAAGCATAAAATCGACTGACGCTGCACATCCTGAGATAAATAAATTTACTGGTAATTTTATAAAAACAGAAACAGGAATAACCGCCACCGAAGCATTTATTGCAGAAATGGCCGATTACCTTAAAACTTATGAAAAAGAAAAATATGGAAGAGTTTCTCTGGTATCATATTCCAACGACATTCGTACAGCATATTTAATAGATACACCATTTTTGGATTTTCGCTCTCATAATGCTTATTCCTATGCTGTACCTTACTATCGTCCGAATACGCAACATGGCAGCAGCACAGGTACTTTGTTTCAGGGATGGCTGGAAGAACTAAAAGCAAAGCATCCTGAAGTTCCATTATTGATTACTGAAACTGGTTTAAGTGTTTCTCCAAATGCAGCTCATATCGGTCCCCCAAACTACGGATACGGAGGTAATACAATTTCAGAACAAGCAACTGGTATAATTCAAAATATTTATGATTTAAAGAATACCAACTTACCAATAGCAGGAGTTTGCATACACGAATATCTGGATGCTTGGTGGAAATTCAGTCTGGAAGACTCATATACACACGACCCTGACGATATTGAAGAATGGTTCGGAATTGTAAGTATAGTTGAATCAGCTGAATGGTATCATACTCAACCCCGCCCGGTTTATGAAGAATTGAAGAAGATTTGGTATTATTAATGTGGCATTATTTACAATTTTTAGATAAAAAAAATCGAATAAAAACTTTAGCATGGACAGAAATATTTCCCGTAAAGATCATTGGAATAATATTTATGAAACCAAAGACACTACAAAAGTAAGCTGGTATCAGCAAAACCCTGAGACTGCATTAAAATTGTTGAGAAAATATAAAATCAGGAAAGAGCAGAAAATTATTGATATTGGAGGAGGCGACAGTTGCTTGGTTGATAATTTATTAAAACTTGATTATCAAGATATTACAATACTTGATGTTTCAAAAACGGCCATTCAAAAATCCAAAGAACGTTTGGGCAATGAAGCCACGAAAGTAAAATGGTTGGTGGAAGATGCAGCGAATTTCAAAGCCCGGGAGAATTACGATTTTTGGTACGACAGGGCCGCATTTCATTTTCTCGTTGATGAGAAAGAAATTGATAGTTATATTAATACTGTTAACCAAAGTATTAACCCAGGTGGATATTTAGTAATTGCCACTTTCTCGAAAAACGGACCTGATGTATGCAGCGGACTAAAAACCAGTCAGTATTCGGAAGAAGATCTGTGCGAAAAACTAAAAGATAAATTTATTAAAGAAGAGTGTTTTTTCCAGGATCATAATACTCCCTCTGGAGGCAAACAAAACTTTATATTTTGTTGTTTTAGGAGGAAATAGTCCTGCAGTTCTGTTACTCACTTTGGTTTTGAATTTAACTAACTTCGTTAGGTGTTCAAATAATTATTCTACGAAGTACACAAACGCTTTTAGAATAACGAACACCGATTAACGAATATCGATCAGTCAGGAGACTGACAAGTTTTAGAAGTGAAGTTAGGAGCCTAAATAATAATATCTCAATAAAATAACATTCTGAAACCTCACTTCATCATTCGACGTTCCTTGTTCGATATTCGGTGTTCAAGAAAATGATTTATAAAAATCTAAAAGACATTTGAATATCAGTCTTCTGACTGATTAACGATTTTAGATTTTAGAAGTATGTCTACGTTACTAAACACGACTTATCTAAATAATAATATGGAACCTTACTTCATCATCCTGTCTACCGACAGGTAGATCGATGTTCATTAACATGTCCATCCACCGAATGATCGGTGTTCGGTGTTCAAAATAAAATACTGTCTATTCTGCCACCCTCTCCAAATTTTGCAAATAAATATTCAAATTCGGACTATTTGTTTTTTTACCCAATACAACAGCCATCGAATAATTTTCCTTCGCCTTTTCCTTATTTCCGCTCTTTTCATACGCCTCTCCCAGACTATCATAAACATTGGCCGATTCGGGATATCGCTTTACATTTTCTTTAAAAATATCGATGGCTTCATCATAATTTTTCTCAACTAAATATCTGTAGCCCAATAAATTAATAAAATTCTCTGGAGCAGTCATCTCTATACCATAAGTCTTGCTCAAAGCCTTGTTGTGCTTATCAATGGCTTTCATTCCACCCTTTATAGTCTCTTCATCCAGTTTCCAATCACCATAAATAAAAAGCAATCCGTTATAGATTGTAAGATGCGGAGAGGACCCATGATTATCCTCCATTCTCTTTGTGTACATAAAATTTAAGTTTTTGGGTGATTTCTCATTAACGGTTTTAACAAAAAAGTCGAGAGTTTCAAAATAAGCCGGTTCGTTGCCAACAGTCATATAAAAGTTAATATTCCTGTTGTATTTGGGCTTTAGTTTTTCAACTGTTTGCCTTATCAAATAATTATTATCATACATAAGATAAGGGCTAATGGAAATGTAAGAGTTGAACATAGAAGGCCTTTCCAGCAAAGCATAAGTTGCAAATGCACCACCAAGTGAATGCCCCATCAAAATACGATAATCGGATGTACGATAATTTGTTTCCATTAATGGAAAAAGTTCCTTTTGAAAGAAATCCATAAACTTATCGGCACCGCCTGAGGTGGGGCGTTGTGATAGTTTTGTAGGAGTAAAATCCTTATTCCTGTCGGTATTTACAACCGAAACTACTATCATTTCGGGCATCAATCCTTGTGATGATAAAAATTGTACTATTCCGGTAGCATGATGAAAATGGGCTTCCCCATCCAGCAAATAAAGCACAGGATAATCCTGACTAGAAAAGGCATAACTTGCAGGAGCATAAATAATTAACTCCCTTTCTTCGTTCAAAATGCCGGAATTCATTTTCACTCTCTTGCCTATTTCATAGGAGTTTTCATTTCCGGCTGTTGCCACTAATAAATTGCTGACAATCAGTACAGCAGTTAAAATTAATCTGTTCATATTGCGATTCTTATATTTTCTTAATATTTTAATTTGGTAACTTTTCAATTATAAAAACGAAGTCTATTTTTCGGCTTACGCCATAAATCTGTGCTAAACTTACATTTCTATTATGTGGAATTACCGAAACAACTTCTCCCCTAAGGGTATTCAGATATTCTTGTAAAGCCATCTGGTCTTTATCCATATCTATCTCAAATTTGTGTACTTGATATTTCATCTGTGTTTGTGTTTATTTCGTGTTTATTATTAATCTCCAGCTAAATTCAACAATAAATAACCCCAAAACAATTTTAATATACAAATGGTAAACTTGGCTATACGAATGCTAAAATCACCAAAAATGGCTTTTATCTGGCTGGTATTCTGTTTCATATAGAAAATTAGGGCTTTTGTATATTAGTTCCAGTTTAATGAGGGAATTAAGTTTATAAACTCTATTTTTGTGGTAAAATAAAGATAAAAATGAAGAAATTCTCATTAAATCACGGCATAGGAAGAGTATTAATCCATATAGTTTTTTGGATTTCTTACATAATGTTCTTCTTTTTCCAGTATCAATTTATGGATAAAAAAGTTGATCCTTACGATACACTAGGAAGCCTTACTCTAACTGCTTTTGTGGACATAGCTGCTGCATACTTTACGGTTTATTTTCTACTTTCAAGATTTCTTTTTAAGAAAAAATACCTTCAATTTTCCATATATTTTCTATTGTCAGCGGCGGCGGCTATTTTATTGCAAAGGGTGATACTTTATTATATTTCTGACCCTTTATTCTATGCCGATTATAAAAAAGAAACCTATTCTTTCTGGCATATAAATCCTTTTTATTCCTTTTTCAATATTTACACTGTTGTTGGATTTTTCGCATCAGTTAAGTTATTGAAATACTGGTATAAAAATCAACAACTTAAACTTGAGTTGGAGAGGAAAAATAAATCCAGTGAGTTGGCTTTGCTTCGTACACAAATAAATCCACATTTCCTTTTTAATACTTTAAATAATATTGATACTCTAATTGGCACCGATGCTGAAAAAGCTTCGGATGCAGTTATTAAATTGTCGGAAATTATGCGCTTTGTTTTATATGAAGCCAATAGCGACAGCATTTCTCTGGAAAAGGAAATCGATTATCTTGAAAGTTATATCTCTCTGCAACGGCTGAGGATGAGAAATCAATATTTTGTAAGTTTCGAAAACAAATCAGAGAATTGCAGAGGACTTACCATTGCTCCTATGATATTTATTCCTTTTGTAGAAAACGCTTTTAAACATGGTTTGAAAAATATTGTTGCGCCGGGAATAGAAATTTTCCTTGATTGTAAAGATGGGAATATTAACTTTGAAGTGACAAATAGGTTTAGCGAACTTGATGAACAAAATAAAGATAAAACAAAGGGTATTGGAATTGATAATGCTAAAAGGCGTTTGGAACTGCTTTACCCTGATAGTCACACACTGGATATAACTAAACACAAAGGTGTTTTTAAAGTAAAATTGAAAATCAGTTCTGTGGATAAAAACTAAAAATATGAAAATCAGATGTATAGCCGTAGATGATGAGCCTTTAGCACTCAGGAAAATTCATGATTATATTTTAAGAGTAGGATATCTGGATTTGAAGGCTGAATTCGATAATGGACTGGAAGCATTGGAATTTCTTAAAAATAATGAGGTAGACCTGATGTTTTTAGATATTCAGATGGAGGAACTTACAGGCATACAAATGATAGAAGCTTTGACCAAGAAACCAAAAATAATTCTCACAACAGCATACGATGAATACGCCATAAAAGGTTATGAATTAGATGTTTGCGATTATCTTCTAAAACCAATTGCATTTCAAAGATTTTTGAAATCGTGCGAAAAAGTGCATGAGTCGCTTATAAACGAAAAGCATGAAAAGGAAGAAAAAGTTGTTAGTTTTAGTACACCGGAAGAAAATAAATCCTACTTCTTTGTAAAAGACGGAAGCAGCACCAGAAAGGTTAATTTTAAGGATATACTTTATGTGGAAGGCATGAAGGATTATCTGCAAATTTGTACTACAAAGGAAAAAATAATGACCCTACTAAGTTTTAAAAAACTTGAAGAGGCATTGCCAGCAAATCAGTTTATCAGAATTCATAAATCTCATCTTATTGCCTTCGATAAAATTGATAGTATTGAAAGAAACCATGTGATTATTAACGACAAAAGATTTCCTGTTGGCGATAGTTATAAAAAGGAATTTTTCGACTCGGTAAATAGTCGCAAACTAAATTAATAAGATCAAAATAATTCCAATTGATTTCCCGGCAGACTGCCTTCTAGTTTGAGTAATTTTCGCTTTATATTAATTCCTCCTGCATATCCAATGGGTTTATTATCAGAACCAATTATCCTGTGACAAGGTATAATAATCGAAATTGCATTTGCTCCGTTAGCCCCGGCCACCGCCCTTATTGCTTTCTCATTATCTAATAATTTTGATAAGCCCAGATAAGTTTCTGTTTTTCCGTATGGAATTTGTTGCAAGGCATTCCAGACTTTAATCTGAAAATCGGTACCGGCAAGTTTTATGGGCAGATTAAATTCTTTTCTTTTACCTTTAAAATATTCCTCCAATTGATTTTCAGTCTGCACTAACAAATCGGTTTTATTTTCCTCATATTCAGCATTTAAATGCGATTTTATTCTGTCATCAATTCGTATTCTTCGCTTACGGTAAAACCAATCACACAAACATAGTTTGCCTTCAAAATCTCCTAAAATGAGTTCTCCAAAAGGAGAATTATAGTGATGAATATTTATTTTGTTCATGTATTCTTTAATTGATGAAGTGAAAGGTAAAAGTATTAATTCTAAAACAAAATAAAACTTATTTTTACCAATAACTAAATTCACTAAATATGAAATATTTTAAATTTCTCAGTCTTACAATCTTAGTTCTGACAATAAGCATTAATATTTCAAATGCACAATTTGTTACCCCCATAAACAGTATTTCAGGACCCGCTGAGGTGACAACACTTGACGGAACTATCATCAAAGGAGATTTAAAGATGGCTTCTTTTGGAAATAACGGTATAACAAGTTTTTCTCTCAAAGATGAAGCGGGTGTTAAACATAAATTTAAAGCTGATGAAGTAAAAATGCTTAAACTTAAAGTTGACGGCCTTGCTAAACTGGAAATAATTGGAGAACAATCTTCAAACCTAAGCAAACTTGCCAACTCTAATTTTAAAGAAATTACTGAGCGTGAATTTATTTACTGGAAACGAGTAAAACATCCCGACAAGGATAAATACTTTCTGCTTCAACTTTTGAATCCGGGCTTCGATAGTGTACTGGAAGTTTATGATCTGCCAAATGCCAGAACTGCCGAATCATTTTCCGGTGACTTAGCTATTTCAGGCGATATGCCCAAGGCTTACTATGTTATAAAAAATGGTGAAACCCTTGAAATAAAAAAGAAGAAATATAAAAAACAGGACTTTGAACTGCTATTTTCCGATTGCCCAATTATAATAGAAAATAACAAGCCCGACTTTAAACATTTTGCCGAGCATGTTTTCTTCTATAATGAATATTGTCAATAATTTCAGAAATAGGCAAAAAAAAACCGACAAGCCTGAGGCAAGACGGTCTCAAATAAAAATATATTTTGTTATCCAACTACTTCATTAACAAGTTCTGCTGCTTCCTGCAACAATATAGCTGAATGAACTTTTAGTCCGGAATCATCAATCAGTTTTTTACCTTCTTCAGCATTGGTACCCTGAAGTCTAACAATAATTGGAACATCTATATTTCCAATATTATTATAAGCATCAACAATACCTTGTGCTACTCTGTCGCAGCGAACAATACCACCAAAAATATTAACTAAAATTGCCTTTACATTAGGATCTTTTAAAATAATACGGAAGGCTTCTTCAACACGTTTGGCATCGGCTGTACCTCCAACATCGAGGAAGTTAGCAGGATCGCCACCCGACATTTTAATCATGTCCATGGTTGCCATTGCTAGTCCGGCACCATTAACCATACATCCAACATTACCATCAAGTTTCACAAAATTTAAATCGAAACGGCTAGCTTCTACTTCTGTAGGATCTTCCTCGCTAAGGTCGCGCATATGTGCAATATCCTTATGACGGAAAAGAGCATTATTATCAATAGTAACCTTTGAATCAGCAGCATAAACTTTCCCATCGGCTGCTTTTATAATTGGATTGATCTCGAATAAACTGGCATCGGCTCCTGTATATGCGTTATACAGAGAAGCAACAAATTTCACCATTTCTTTAAAGGCAACACCACTCAAACCAAGGTTAAAAGCAATACGTCTGGCCTGAAATCCTGTCATTCCAACTTTAGGATCAATAAGTTCGTGGAAAATTTCATCAGGAGTTTCTTCAGCAACCTGCTCAATATTCATTCCTCCTCTTGGAGAATACATAACCATATTCTGACCTTTGTCGCGGTTAAGTAAAATACTCATATAGTATTCTTCCACCGGCTCTGGTCCTGGATAATAAATATTCTGCTCAACCAATACTTTGCTAACAAGTTTCCCCTCTTTTTTTGTTTGAGGAGTTACCAGCATCATACCGATAATCTCATCAGCAAATTGTTTAACTTCATCAAGAGTTTTGGCAATTTTTACTCCACCACCTTTTCCACGGCCTCCTGCATGAATTTGTGCTTTTACAGCCCATTTGTCGAAACCGGTTTTCTTTTGTATTTCTTTGGCAGCTTCGTAAGCATCTTCCGGTGAGGAAGCCACAATACCTATAGGTACGCTTACTCCGTAACCTTTAAGTATAGATTTACCTTGATATTCGTGTAAATTCATTTCGTATTCTTTTAATTTTATACCGTTTTTTTTAGGACTCCAAAAGTAAAAATAATAATTGGTTCATTATCATAAGTTTTGCAAAGTTTTTTAATACTATTATTATTTAGAGAAATTTATAAATAAGCAGGCATATATTTTAATATTGATTTTCAATGGGAAAACGTAATAAAGAGACGAATAATAATATCATATTGAAATAGATTTACAATCAAAGGTGTCCGTTTATTATTATTGATTCTATAAAAAGGCTCTATACTATTACCTACCTAAGGAACTTTTTATTTATGGGGGTTAATTTCATTTCTACGCACATTTTGTTCCTAACGGAACAGTCCCAGAGGGACAATATATTGGTAGAAAGGATATTATAAAAAGAATCAAAGTTCCGTAGGAACGAGATATATTATGCCCGACAACAATAATTTACAATAGCAAATTAGTATCTTTGCATTTTAAAAATTGAATAATTGTTAGTAGCAAAAAACATAGTAAAATCGTTTGGAAATATTCAGGTG
Organism: Marinilabiliales bacterium; assembly: GCA_002869365.1. Lineage (GTDB taxonomy): Bacteria > Bacteroidota > Bacteroidia > Bacteroidales > F082 > BM524. Next base: position 14,270 of record PKTA01000223.1, read on the forward strand.
CTCAAAGGCATAAGCCTGAATGTGGAAAAAGGTGAAGTTGTTTCCATTGTAGGAGCCTCCGGTGCCGGGAAGTCTACTCTCTTGCAGATATTAGGTACCATCGACAAGGCCGATACAGGTGAAGTTTTTCTCAACGAAAAAAGTTTAACTAATTTAAACGATCGCAATTTATCGGCAATAAGAAATAAAATGATGGGATTTGTTTTTCAGTTTCATCATTTACTTCCTGAATTTACAGCACTCGAAAATGTGTGTATACCTGCATTTATTTCCGGCTTAAGCCGAAGAAAAGCAGAGGAAAAAGCACATCAACTGCTAAAACTTATGGATTTGAGCAATAGAGAAACTCATAAGCCTTCTGCCCTTTCGGGAGGAGAACAGCAAAGAGTTGCTATTGCCAGGGCATTAATAAATAATCCGGAAGTTGTGTTTGCCGATGAACCCTCAGGAAATCTCGACTCAGAAGCCTCTGATAAACTTCATAAACTGATTTTTAAACTAAGGCAAGATCTTAATCAAACATTCGTTATTGTTACTCACAACAAAGAATTTGCAAACATGGCCGACCGTAAACTTGAAATAGTTGACGGCCGTATATAAATGAAAAATAAAATTACTAAATAAGCGTTCTTGATTGTTAACGGCTATTTAATAAAATGTTGTCAATTTTGAATAAAATGAAATTCATAAAGAGAAAATATTTAAAACAACTGTTACTGTTGCTGGTACTTCTCGTGGGGAGCAATATGGTGTTTTCTCAACAAGCAAAAACCTATGATGAAGCCATAATTATCGGGGATAAAAATTTTGAAGCAGATAAACTACTCGATGCCAAAGCCTATTATCAGATGGCTCTTAAATTTAAGTCGGATGACGAATATGCAAAAAAGCAAATCGATAAGATAATTGAAGAAATGGGCTCCCGTATAGATAAGGAAGATAAATACCTGGAAATAATAATGGTAGCCGACAAACTTTACGAAAACAACAAACTTGATGAAGCCAAAGCGGAATATTCCAAAGCCATGGCTGTAATTGCCGGTGATGAATATGCCAAAGAACAAATCGATAAGATAGAAAGCACACAGAAAAACGAAAAAGAAAACCTGGAGAATTTCAATAAACTTATTAGCCAGGGGCAACAAAATATTAAGAATAATAATTATGATGATGCAATAAGCAATTTCAAAAAGGCAGGCAAAATTTTTCCTGATAATAAACAGCCGAAACAACTTATTGAAGAGGCCAAAGCTGCTAAAACAGAATTCGAATCAAAGGCTGAAGTTTATGCCAATGAAGTAGAAATGGCCAACCGCTATATCAATGTAAAAAATTATGTCGAAGCGGTAAAACATCTTAAAGCAGCGCTGGAAATTTTCCCTGAAGAATGGGCTGTGGAGCAGGAAATAGTAAAATACGAACCTCTTGCTGCAAAACAAGTTGAATACAATAAGCAAATAGAAATAGCCGACGAACTCTATGTAAACAAAAACTATAGTGCTGCCCGAAAAGCCTATGAGGATGCCACAGCACTATGGCCTGAAAATTCCTATACAGGAGATATGATTTCCAGAATTGATGAGCAGTTGGGCGAAAAAATGGCTAATCTGGAAGCCAATTACTCCAAATCTATTAAGGCAGCCGACAGTTTGTTTAACATAAAAGAATTTGATAAGGCGGGCTCAGAATATAATCTGGCTCTAAGTTTAAAACCTGATGAAAATTATCCCAAATCAAAACTTCAAGAAATTGAAGGTTTTTATGCCAAAGAGAAAGCGAAACTGGAGCAACAATATGCTTCAATAATAAGTTCCGCCGACAGTTTGTTCGATATCAAAAATTATAATGCCAGTAAGGAAAAATATACCCTTGCTTTAAGCATTCGTCCTGACGATCAGCATCCAAAAGATCAACTTAAAGAAATAGAAACCCAACTTAATTTACTTGCTGATCAAAAGCAACTAAATGAAAAATATGATGTTATTATAGCTAGCGCAGATGCATTCGTAAAAGATAAAAATTACGAAGGGGCAATAAACAAGTATAAAGAAGCACTGCAGGTTAAAGATGACGAGTATCCAAAGCAAAGGATAACAGAAATAGAAAATGTTATTGCCAATGCTGCTAAGCAGAAGGAAATTGATGCCAAATATGATAATCAAATGAGTTTGGCAAACCGACTTTTGGACGAAAAAAATTATGCCGATGCCCGAACAGCATTTCTAGCTGCAGCAGAAATAAAACCACTTGAAAGCGAACCTAAAGAGCAAATTGAAAATATCGACAACATATTAAGGGAAAGACTATTACAAGCCGAACTTGATGCGAAATACCAGAAGTTGATTGCGAAAAGCGATTCCTTGATAAAAGAAAACAATTTCGAAGCTGCAATTATAGCACTTAATGAAGCCTTAAAACTAAAACCTGACGATGTTTTTGCAACTAACAAACTGGAAGAAGTAAATAAACAAAAAGCGGAATACGAGAAACAGCAGGAACTCATAAAACAATATGAAGCAGCAATTAAAGAGGCTGACGAACTATTGGCACAAAAGGAATATTCGCAAGCTAAAGTTTCATATACTGAGGCATTAAGTATTAATCCATCCGATAAATATGCAACAAAAAAGATTGGTGAAATAAACATTATTTTGAAACAGATGGAAGCCGAGATTAACAGAAAATACGATGAAACTATCGCTAAAGCTGATAATCTTTTCGATGCTTCTAACCTCAGCGAAGCTGTTGTACAATATAAAATTGCTTCAAGTTTAAAACCTGAAGAACTATATCCGAAAAACAAAATTGCCGAGGCTAACACTCTGATAGAAGAAAAACTAAAACTCGTTAGAAACGAGTATAATCTGGCTATAGCCGATGCCGATAAGTTATATGCTGCAAAAATTTACGATAAAGCAATAACGGCTTATCAAAAGGCTGATAAAATTTTCCCCGAAGAAAGTTATCCTGAGGAGATGATTAAAAAAATTACCAACCTCATCGAAACCAACGCCATTGTTGATGTAATTAAAACTAAAACAACTATCAACTCAAAAAATACCGAAAAAGTTGAATTTGAGCCAATTAGAATTGATGTCAGGAAAAGTAATTATATCCTGGTAAAAGCCAGAAATTTAGGTGACAACGAATTCAAAATGATTTTTGGTTATGGAATAGGTACTGCGAAAAACGGAGGTTTTGTGGTTAGTGTTCCCGCTGATAGCGAATATCATGATTATATTATCAGAGTTGGTAATCAGTATAAATGGTTCTCGGAAGATAATAACTGGATTAGCATTTATCCTGAAAATGGGGATATCGAAATTAGTTTACTGAGGATATCGAAAAGTGATTGATGGTAAATAGTGAATGGTGAATTGGCCAAAAGCAAAAAGAAATTAAAAAGTGAAAGAAGATTTAAGCGAACTGGATAAACTAAACGAATTAATCGATAAGAAACCTGAAATCGATTTACTGTATCAAAGAGCAAAACTGTTGATGTCGCTGGGCGAAAATGCCAAAGCCATTAACGATTACTATCATATTTTGAGCATCGATAAAGAGCAGAAATTAGCAAAAGTAAAAATCGAATACCTGAAAACTATTTTACGATATACAAATACCGATATTTACGCTAATCCGAATACTAATATGGATCCGTGGTTGGAGTAATATGAAAATAAAAAAAATCCTGGAAATAATTCATTTAAAACTCTATAAGACACTACGTTTTAATTTACTAAATTTGCTGCTACAATAATGCATCAATTTACTTTTAGTGGTTGTCATAATGCTACATAAAAATCAATAATTTCTTTTGAGTATATGGATAGATTAAGTGATCATTTCAGCAAGTTTCGTAAAAATATTATCGGTAACGACACTTATTTTGAGTCGCCTTACGGGAAGCAAAAAATTATTTATGCCGACTGGGTTGCCAGTGGCAGACTTTATAAACCCATAGAAGATAAAATTGCAAATGTAATTGGTCCCTTTGTAGCCAACACTCATACTGAAACAACTCATACAGGCACTTTAATGACACGTGCCTATAATGAAGCACACAAAATTATAAAGCAGCATGTAAATGCTAATGAGAATGATGTGATTATCACAGCAGGTTTCGGAATGACACAGGTAATAAATAAATTTCAACGAATTTTAGGCCTTAAAGATTATACCGGAACCTATAAAAAAGAAGAAGTTCCCGAGGAGAAACGCCCAGTGGTTTTTATAACTCATATGGAGCATCATTCTAACCATACCTCCTGGCTTGAGACAATAGCCGATGTTGTTTTAATAGAACATAAGGCCGACAACCTCTGTGATGTTGAAGCCTTTAAAGAGCAAATCAAGGAGTATTCAAACAGGGAAACCAAAATAGGCTCATTTACAGCATGTTCCAATGTTACCGGCGTTGAGCCAAATTATTATGGACTGGCCAAAATTATGCATCAGCATGGTGGGATTGCATTAATCGACTTTGCTGCTTCAGCACCTTATGTCGACATTGACATGCATCCTGAAGATCCGGAAAAGAAATTGGATGCAATTTTCTTTTCACCACACAAATTCCTTGGAGGTCCGGGCGGTCCGGGAGTATTGATTTTCTGCAATTCTCTTTATAATTGCAAAGTTCCTGATCATCCGGGTGGTGGAACAGTAGAATGGACAGATCCCTGGGGAGGACATAAATATTTCGATGATATCGAATTGCGTGAAGATGGAGGAACTCCGGGTTTTATTCAAACAATTAGAGCAGCACTAGCAATAAAATTAAAAGAACAACTTAACACCAAATTAATCCATCAAAGAGAAGTAGAGTTGGTAAAAAAGGCTTTTTCAGGATTTGGAAAAATAAAAAGATTAAACGTATTGGCCGATAATATTGATAACCGACTAGGAATTTTTTCATTTTGGTTTGATGATATTCATTACAACCTGATTGTTAAACTTCTAAACGACAGATTTGGCATTCAGGTAAGAGGAGGATGCGCATGCGCCGGAACCTACGGACATTTTCTATTAAATGTAACACAGGAAGAATCCAAAAGAATAACTGATAAAATTAATAGCGGTGATTTATCTGAAAAACCAGGTTTTGTAAGAGTTTCTCTTCACCCTACCATGACAGATGAGGAACTAGATTTCATTGTTAATGCCGTAGATGAAATATCAAAAAACCACCTTGAATGGGCTAAGGACTATACCTATGATTCTCACACCAATGAATTCACCCATTATAGCGAAATTGATTACGACAAAACGATAAAGGATTGGTTTGAGTAGTTGCGCAATCAGGATTGCAAAGTCTGATAGCCAAATAGTC
>PKTA01000086.1 GCA_002869365.1 Marinilabiliales bacterium
ATATATGAGCAAAAATGTTTATAAAACTTTTGGAAAAATTACAAAAAAAGAAAAAGTTGCTTCTGTACAAAACGAAACAAATTCAAATGTATTGGTATTAGAAACTCTTTCCCCATTTCCGGGGTATCATGGTTCTACAGTACCTGATAATCTGGAACCAAACTCTCTGTTTGCAATTACAAAATCAAGTCATAAAGAGGAACGATTGCAAAGAGCCATTCAAGAAGTAAGAAAAACACTACCCTATGCTTTTGATGCAGCACCTGCTTTTATAAACGTGCAAAATGAAAACAGATCGGCTATTAGGTTTAAAGATTTGAAATACTCATTAATTGGTGAAGTTGTAAAGGAGTTCCAGAACTTAGGCATAGATTTCAGTAGAGCTAAAAAAGTTAGTGAAGTTGAAACTATTATTAAGGTTTATAAGTTTTTCAGTCTGGAGGAAATAAAAGAAAATTTCTATCGAGAAAGCAGTGATCCTAACACAAATTACTTTATCATTCCCGGCTTACTGCGCTGGCAAACCTTCGAAAAGATGACAATGAGTTGCAAATACAATCTTACTGATAATAATTTTGATGCAGCCATAGCAACAGCATACATTGATGATAATATTGTTGACTTTGTAAGAATATATGATAACACACCAGGAATAAAAAAACTGGAAGTAATCAGGCAGAAGTATCTTGAAGCTTTCACAAAACTTTAAAAAAAGTATTTAATAGACTTAACCAACATAATTAATTTATATAGATTTGCAGGCTGGAATTCGAATTGAATTCCGGCCTTTTTTTTTAACTTTGAACCATGGATAATATAGCCGCTGCTGAACAATTTATTTATAACCTTTTGCTTGATTCAGGTATGAATAGTGTTTGGGCACAAAACACTACTGATATCATATCATTAATCTTGCTTTTAACGGTTTCATACTTAGCATATGCAATAACATTAAATGTTATAAAGAGAATTTTAATTCCGCTGTTTAACAAATCTGCAACGCAATTCGATGATCTTTTAATAAAGCATCGATTCTTTAAAAGAATTTCGCTCCTAATACCTGCCCTGGTACTTTATAATTTTACCGATGATACCTTAACCAATTATCCCCAAACTACCGATTTGATAGTAGGCGCAGTTGAGTTCTTTTTTGTTATTATCGTAATACTAATAATAGACAGTCTGCTTTCTACTCTTAACGATTATTACGAGCGTTTTCCTTTTTCCAAGGATCATCCCATAAAAGGAGTTGTACAAATTATTAAAATCATTCTTTATGTAGCAGGTGTACTTATTATTGTAGCGCAATTATTCGACAAAGATTTAAGCAGCATAATTTTAGGATTGGGAACCCTATCGGCTGTTATGATGCTGATTTTCAAAGATCCAATTTTAGGATTTGTAGGCGGTTTACAGTTGATTTTCAACAAGATGGTTGCAATTGGCGACTGGATAAGCATGCCGAAATTTGGTGCCGACGGTAATATTTTAGAGATAAATCTTACAACTGTAAAAGTTCAGAATTGGGATAAAACAATAGTTACCATCCCAACCTACAGTTTAATCTCCGACTCCTTCCAAAACTGGAAAGGAATGGAAGTTTCGGGGGGAAGGAGAATTAAAAGAGCAATAAATATTGATATGGACAGCATTAAGTTTTGCGATAATGGTATGCTGGAAAGACTAAAAAAGATTGCTCTCATAAAAGATTATATTGAAAAAAAACAATCTGAAATTGAAGAACACAATTCTAAAGCAAAGATTGATACACAAATAACAACCAACGGAAGACGACAAACCAATATTGGAATTTTTAGGGAATATTTAAAAAGATATTTAAGTAATAGAAGCGACATAAATATGGAAATGACCTTTATGGTACGCCAGTTACCTCCAAGTGAGAAAGGTATTCCAATGGAAATTTATGTATTTTCCAAAACCACCGAATGGGTTAAGTATGAAGGAGTTCAGGCAGATATTTTCGATCATGTGATGGCTGCCGTGAAAGATTTCGACCTGAAAATTTATCAGTTTCCAAAAAGTGGAGATTACGCAACAGTTTATTCAAAGTAAATATAATTTTCTGAAAGATTTCTTTGCGCCTTTGCGATTTACTTTGCGTTCTCTGAGGTTAAATAAACCACCAAGGAGCACTAAGGATAGCCCAAAGGCACACTAAGTTTTCTCTGCGCTCTTTGCGGTTAAAAAACATAACCACAAAAGTTTAATAAGTTTATGATTTGAGTAAAGAATACCGATGTTCATCAAGCAATTTTCCATTTTTAAAAACTGCATTCTTTAAAACGGCTTCTTTTACAAATCCATTTTTTTCAAGCACTCTGTGCGATGCCATATTATTACTGAAAATACCGGCAAAAATTTTGACAATATCCATATTGGCAAAACCATACTGCACTATCTTCTCAACTGCTTTACTGGCTATACCTTTGCCCCAATATTGTTCTCCAATCCAGTAACCAATCTCAGCCGATTTTCGGTATACATCCTGCATTTGAAATATCCCAATCGATCCGCACAACTCATTATTATAAATAATCGCAAAAACCGATTGCGGATTCATTTTTTGGCATTTTTCGATAAACTGAACCGCATCCTCCTGAGAATAAGGGTAAGGAAAAGCATCCCTCAGGTTAATCCATATACTTTTATTGTTTGCCAACAAAGCAATATGTTCAGCATCTGCTAACTCAAAACTCCTTAAAGTTAGTTTCGAATCGTCCATTTACTTCACAATAATTTTAGAAACAACAATATTTCCTTCATCAGAAGTTAATTTTACAAAATAAACTCCTCCATCAAAGTCACCCAAATTCAAGTCTATTTTATCAGTATTCTTACCAACAAATTGTTGAAGTTTTATTTTACCATGAGCATCAAATATTTCAAGTTTCGAAAATACCAATGCTCCATAAAACCATATAGTAGTTTTGTTTTCTACTGGATTGGGATAAATATTTATTTTCTGTTCAGTAACTGTTTCAGGTACTCCAACATGATTTTCTGTTTTAATTCTAATCCCAACAGGTCTGTGATCGGTTACATTATTATCATATTCACTAAAACCACCTTCAAAATATTCATCAGGTTTTATTGTTTGGGTAATCGACCCGGGAGACATGTACTCATCAATTAACTCATTACTAATTATCAGATGATCAAGATGCGAAGGCCATGAGGGATACGACCAGTCCGACTCATCGCCATATGCGATATCCAAATCGGTTGCCAAATAATCATTATCGTTTGCAATAAAAATCTCAAAAACATTGTCATCAAAATCATCAGATAATACATCATTCAGGTCGCCTGTAATAATAACTTTTGAATCAGGGTAATTAGATTCTATATAACTATCCAATAATACGCAAGCATCAAAACGTCTTTTTTCCTCATCCCAATCATCATTCATATCCAGTTCCTGATCGCCACAACATTTTAAGTGATTATTTATTACCATAAATTGCTGGGCGCGAAAAGTAAATTCCATTACAAAAGGTGACCTTGGAAATTCTCTTGATTTATTAGTATAAATTTCGAAAAAATCCACATCACTAATCGAATCAGTATTATATACGAAAGAAAGTGCCGCATATTGATTATATGCGTAAGCATAATCCCAGTCAGGCATTAACTCTACGAGTTGTTGCAAATCTTGCTCTGCCACAACTTCCTGAATTGCAAATACATCTGCATCAATTGCTATCATTAATTCAGCAACAAAATTAATTGTTGTTTCTCCATTTTTAGGGAAGTGCTCAATATTCCAGGTAACAACATCAAGGGTTGAGTCGGTGCCAAACTTAAGATCATCAAATTGTGAAAACGCAGTCGTAAAACTGAAAACTAATATACTTAGCAGTAAAATTTTTCTTTTGATTTGTAATGATATTTTCATTTATTAATTTTTTTATAAAATCAAAAACAAAGTTAAACATTGTAATGGAGTGTTTATTAAAAAAGGTTTTGTTTTTTAATTGAAATTTATTTTGATATTTGGAACTCCTAATTCATAATAATGCCATTTGCAAGTATTTACTTATTAATTGCCTCTATTATTCTCATTGTCATAATGATACGGTCTATTGATTTGGGGAAAGCAATTATTAATTACATAATTTTTAAACCTCCTCCGGTTTATTTTGAGTTATTCCCGTGGCGTTTGTCAAAAAACAGTATCGATTATTTAATCAAAAATGATGCTTATTATCGCAACTTAAGTCCTCGTTTAAGACGTTCATTTAACAGTAGGATTAAAAAATTTATTGCTAATAAAAGATTTGTAAGCAGAGGAAACTTTAAACTAAACAAAGAAATAATTCTGGTAATTGCATCTGCAGCCGTTAAAATAAGTTTCGGACTTAGAGAATACAAATTTCCTCTTTTTCATACAATTATTATTTATTCTGATGAGTTTTATTCAAATGCTTCTCGTATGATGGTAAAAGGAGAAACAAATGCAACAGGTGTGGTAGTTTTTTCATGGAAAGATTTTAAGCAAGGTAATTCCGATCCTTTCGACTCCATAAATTTGGGTTATCATGAATTTGCCCATGCCCTGTTTTTAACCAACCTCATGAGTCCTTATGAAAATGATTTTAAAGAACATTATCGTGAATGGTTAATGTATGTAAAGTATAACTCAAAACTAAAGGAAGCTACTCAGAAACATATTTTCAGAGAATATGCCGCAGCAAACGAAATGGAATTTTTTGCTGTTGCAGTGGAGAATTTCTTTGAAAAACCCAAGGAATTTAAACAGGGTTTACCAAAACTTTATGAGTTAATGTCGAAAGTACTTAATCAGGATACTTTAAGACCTGAAAAACTAAGTCTACTTTAGTTTATTAAAATGAGATATTACTTCTGCTAAAGCTATTTTAAACCAAACGGTATAATCATCTGGCCTTTCTTCTATATCTTTTACCAACCAATCCAAATCAACATATTTCCATGAGGCTACCTCGTCAGGATTAATATTAGGCTGTTTGTCCGACTTACCAATAAAAACATGGTCGAACTCATGCTCGGTTAAATTTTGACCAACGTCTGCTTTATATAAAAAAGAAAATGCCTCTTCAAAATCGCTATCAAAGCCCATTTCTTCCACTATCCTTCTATGTGCTGCATCCGCAGTTTTCTCTCCGCTTCGTGGATGGGAACATACAGTATTAGTCCATAAACCCGGAGAATGGTATTTATGTAGAGCCCTTCGCTGCAACATCAAATTACCCTCAGAGTTAAAAATAAAAACAGAAAATGCCCTGTGAAGAACAGCCTTTTCATGGGCTTCCATTTTCTCCATTAATCAAACTTCGCTATCATTTTTGTCGACAAGTATTACTTTCTCCATCAATTTTGTCAATTAATTTTGGACCACAAAAATAACAATTACTCCAATAAGCCCAATACTTATTATTTACCATTATTTCAGATGCCTTTAACAACAATGCTTTTGTGATAAAATAAAAAAATTAAAAAAAAACGTAAAAACACTTGACTTTTGAAAATAATGTACTATTTTTGACCGACCGTTCAGTCAATAAATAATATTAAATTAAAATATGCCAAGAACAGAGGAACAATATAAGGATATCAGAGAGCAAAGAAGAGCCATTATTAAAGACACGGCCATGGAAATGTTTGCAGAGAAAGGCTTTGCAGGAACCTCTATAAGTTCTATTGCTAAAAAAGCAGGAATATCCAAAGGACTGATGTACAACTATTTCACTAATAAAGAAGACCTGATAAAAACAATTATACTCGACGGATTTAACATTGTAGTAGAAGTATTCGACGCTAACAAAGATGGTAAACTAACCCGTGAGGAACTTATATTTTTTGTAAAAGAAACATCAAACATTTTAAAGGCAAATGTTAGTTTTTGGAGATTATATTTCATTGTAATGATGCAGGCAGATGTTATAAAACTAATTGAAAACGAATTCATGGACTTCCTGATGCCTTTACTAACTACCCTGATAAAATACTTTGAAAATCAGGGCGTTGAAAATCCGGAAGCACATGCACGTTTATTAGGAGCAACACTTGATGGTATAAGTTTAAATTATGTTGTTGACCCTGAGCATTTTCCCATTGATGAAGTTACAGATTTAATAATAGATAAATTCTTAAAATAGTAAATAATGAAAATTTTAAAACTTATTCCAATATTAATAGCCACCATTATTTTTCAGACTAATGGTTTGCAGGCACAGGAATTAACTGCGAAAGATATAATAGCCAAAGCCGACAAAAAAAACCGTGGTGAAACCAGCAAAGCACTTATGTCGTTAACCATTGTGCGACCAAAATGGGAACGCAATATTAAAATGAAAAGTTGGTCGAAAGGAACAGATTATTTCATGATTTACATTACCAGTCCTGCAAAAGAAAAAGGACAGGTATTTTTAAAAGTAGGTAAAGAAATGTGGAACTATGTTCCAACCATTTCCCGAATGATAAAAATTCCACCTTCCATGATGATGCAATCGTGGATGGGTAGCGATTTTACCAATGATGATTTAGTAAAACAGTCCTCAATTGTAGTCGACTACGACCATAAACTCATAGGTGAAGAAGAAGTTAGAGATCAGATGTGCTATGTTATTGAACTTACTCCTCACCCTGAGGCTGCAGTAGTATGGGGTAAAATCAAATCGTGGATAACAAAGGACGGATTTAATGTGTGGAAAAATGAATATTATGATGAAGACGGTTATTTGCAATCTACTGAAAATGCTTCCAAAATAAAGCAGATGGGTGATAGAAAAATACCTACAAAAATCGAAATGGTTCCTACTGATGAAGAAGGAAACAAAACAATTATGGAATTTATTGAAATAGAATACAATATCAAAATTGATGACAACTTCTTCAGCAAACAAAATATGAAACGCATAAGATAATATAATGTTTAAATATTTTAAAATAGCATGGCGTAACCTTTGGAGAAATTCGAGAAGAACAATTATAACCTCTTCCTCGGTATTCTTTGGTGTCTTCTTCGCATGTTTTATGACATCTATGCAAAGGGGATCTTTTGAGAATATGATAGGTAATATGGCTCGTTTCTATTCAGGATATATTCAGATACAACATCCTGATCATAAAGAAACTCCAAGTTTAAACAATAGTTTATTACTTAGCACTGAATTGGAGGAAGCAATTTCAAAAAATAATGATATAACTCATTATCAAAAAAGGCTGGAAACTTTTGCTTTGGCCTCCAATGGAGAGAAGAGTTTCCCGGCAATAATATTTGGCATCAATCCCCAAAAAGAGGATAAAAAGTCATCATTAAGTAGTAAGGTTGAAAAAGGAAAATACCTTGAAAACAATGAGAATGCTTTGATGATTGGTAAGGTTTTAGCCAAAAATTTAAATATCAATATTGGCGACTCATTAATTCTTTTCGGACAGGGTTATCATGGTGTTAGCGCTGTGAACTTATACAGAGTTGGAGCGATACTTGATATGCCTGTTCCCGAACTTAACAAGAGTCTTATTTATATGAATTTACCTGATTGCCAGGAATATTGCTCGGTAAACGGTCAAATTACATCTGTTGTATTAATGGTGAAAAATACAAACAAGATAAAATCGGTTGAAGCAAGCCTGAAACCATTCGAAAATGAGAATACAAAAATTTATACCTGGGATGAATTAATGCCCGAAATTTTAAACCTTATAGAGGGGAAGGAATCAAGTAGTGCAATGGTAAAATCATTGCTGTTCATGATTATTGGTTTTGGCGTTTGGGCAACTATCATTATGCTTATGCATGAAAGAAAGCGAGAACTGGCTGTAATGATTGCCATAGGTTTTCAAAAAACAGCACTTATTTTTATGATGCTTATCGAATCATTTTTAATAGGCATATTAGGTATTTTGGGAGGATTGGGAGTAAGTTATGGTATACTTTATTATCTCTACAAAAATCCAATCACTGTTGTGGGAGAAATGGCTGAAACCTATAGAAGTATGGGTTTCGAGCCTAAAATAATGTTTAGTATTAGTCCAGAAATATTTTACAATCCTGCAATAACAGTTTTTGTAATCTTCCTTTTAGTTTCTCTGTATCAAATATTTTTTGTGGCAAAATTAAAAGTATCAACTTCCATAAAAAGTTAATATTTAACGTAATAAAACACTCAAATGAAAATTCTAATAATAGCATGGCGGAATTTATGGCGAAAACCCTGGAGAACGGTAATTACTGCAGGCTCCATATTTTTCGGCGTATTTTTGGCTACATTCATGACTTCCATGCAGTATTGATCCTATGAAGCCATGATAAATAATGTGGTGAAATTTTACTCCGGATATATGCAAATATTTACGGAAGATTATCACGAAAACAAAACCATAAACAACACTTTTATTTATACTGATTCTCTTAAACAAATTATTGATAATGAGCCAACTATAACACAGTACACTTCGCGATTGGAGTATTTCTCATTGGCCTCGTCGGAAAATCTCACCAAAGGAAGTGTTATTATTGGAATAGATCCTGAAGGTGAAAACAAAGTAACGGAATTAAAAAAATGGGTTAGTGAAGGTAATTATCTTAATAAAGACGATGATGGTCTACTTGTGGCCATTGATCTGGCTAACTATTTAAATGTAGGTGTTGGCGATAGTATTGTTCTTTACGGACAGGGCTTCCATGGAGTTATGGCGGCAGGCATTTATCCCGTTAGGGGAATATTAAAATTCCCTTCTCCCGAATTGAATAAACAATTTATTTATATGCCCTTAAAAAGTTGCCAGAGACTTTTTTCAGCCGATAACCGCTTAACCTCTATCGTATTAATGATAGAAGATAATTATCAGTTAAGCAGGGCAATGCGACATATGAAAGGGAAAATAAAATCACCGTTTATGGTAAGATCTTGGGAAGAACTACAACCTGAACTTGTTCAAATGATTGATGGAGATAAGGCTGGCGGTTTATTTATGAAAACCTTGCTTTATATTATTATAACCTTTGGAATATTAGGAACTATTTTAATGATGGTTTCTGAAAGGAAAAGGGAACTTGGTGTTATGATAGCAATTGGTATGCAACGTTTTACACTAAGCAAAATATTATTAGCAGAAACCTTTTTTATAGGTTTAATAGGGGCTGTTTCGGGTTTAATAGTGAGTTTTCCATTAGTATATTATTATCATTTAAACCCCTACCCTCTTACCGGTGATGCAGCAAAAACTATGATTGACATGGGAATAGAGCCATTTATGTATTTTTCGATTCAACCCGACATTTTTTACGTACAAGCATTTGTGGTTCTGATAATAACAATGGCAATAGCTATTTATCCTGTAATTAAATCATTTACATTAAAACTTACTACAGCCCTCAGAGGCTGATAAAAAACTGATTATCAAATTGATTAAGAAATAAAAAATATAAGAAATGTTACTTTCAATATCATGGCGAAACATATGGAGAAATAAGGTGAGAAGCCTGGTCATAATTTTCTCTGTTGCCCTTGGAATTTTTGCCGGAGTTATTGCCACTGCCTTTTTCAAAGGTATGGCCGACCAAAGAATAGAAAAGGTTATTAATACAGAACTATCTTTTATACAAATTCACAAACCCGGATTTAGGGAAACTAATGATTTTACAAATTATATTGCCGATGCAAATAGTTTGAGAAATTCTATCTCCCAAATTAATGGTGTTAGAGGAGTGAGTGAAAGAATTGTAATACAATCGATGGCTGCCTCTGCTGAAACCGCTACAGGAGTCTTGATTTCAGGGGTTAAACCCGACGATGAAACTGAAGTAACCACCATAAATAAAAAAATTATTGATGGTGATTACTTTAAAGGAATAAAGCGTAATCCGGTTGTAATTGGCGAAAAACTGGCTGAAAAACTTAATGTAAAAGTCAGGTCAAAAATCGTAATTACCGTTCAGGATGTTAACAATAATATTACGTCGGGAGCATTTCGAGTTGTGGGCATATATTCTACCGACAATACTATGTTTGATGGCAGTAATATATTCGTTCGCTACTCAGATATTCAAAAACTAACAGCATTCCCTGATAATGCTGCTCATGAAATTGCCATAAATATCAACAACAGAGATTTACTACCTCAAATAACCCAAGATGTAAAAGAAGTGGCAGGTAAAAATTTAGAAGTAAAAATCTGGAAAGAATTAAGGCCTGAAATGAACTATCTCACCGAGGCAATGGATATGTATATGTACATTTTTATCGTGATTATTCTATTGGCATTATTGTTTGGAATAATTAATACCATGCTTATGGTAGTTATGGAACGAACAAAGGAGATAGCTATGCTAATGGCCATTGGAATGGGAAAAATGAAAATATTTTCTATGGTAGTTTTAGAATCTGTATTACTCTCCTTAACGGGAGGAATTGTGGGTGTATTGATAGGCGGATTTAGTTCCAAATTTGGCGAAACACACCCAATTGATTTAAGTATGTGGGCACAAGGATATCAGCAATTGGGTTATGATGCCTTTGTTTATACACAACTCGATTATGTGATGTTGATAAACATTACCATCCTTGTAATAATAACTGGTGTTATCGCCTCCATTTACCCTGCCTATAAAGCACTTAAGAATGATCCGGCAGATGCACTTAGAATTGAATAAAAAAATATAAAATACAGAATATCAATTAATAACGAAATAAAAATCATTAAAATGAATGTTATCGAGATAAAAAACCTTACTAAAATTTACAACTCAAGTGAGGTGCAGGTAAAGGCAGTTAACGGAATAAGTATCGATTTTAAAGAAGGTGAATTTACTGCAGTAGTTGGACCTTCAGGTTCAGGGAAAACCACTTTTTTAAATATGCTTGGTGGATTGGACAGACCCACTTCCGGTGACGTTATAATCGGTGGTGTTAATATTTGGCAACTCAGTTCCCGCAAATTAATCGACTTCCGCAAGAATAATATAGGTTTTGTATTTCAATCCTACAACCTTATACCAGTTCTTACAGCAGGTGAGAACGTTGAATTTATTATGCAACTTCAGGGTAAACCAAGGAAAGAAAGAGACATCAGAACCAAAGAACTTTTAGAGGCTGTTGGAATAGGTGAAAGAATAAAAGCAAGACCATCAAAATTATCCGGCGGTCAGCAGCAGCGTGTTGCCGTTGCTCGTGCCCTGGCTTCCAAACCTGAGTTTATTCTTGCCGACGAGCCTACGGCAAATCTGGATTCAACTTCAACAACCAGTTTGCTGGAACTTATGTCGCAGATGAATAAAAAATATAATACTACTTTCATTTTTGCTACTCACGACCAAAGGGTTATGGATAAAGCAAGAAGAATAGTTACCATAGAGGATGGTAAGATACTTTCCGACGAATATTTTGACAGAGATTAGTATCAAATTTAAAATGGATTTGATTTTAGTGTAACAAGGAGAAAACATCTCTCTAATAAAATTTAACTTTCAAATGAAATCATTAATCAAAATACCAACGATAATAATTGCTTTATCCACAGTATTTTATATAAATATCAATAGTTCACAAGCACAGTCAAAACTACGGGTGACAGGCTTTGGAGAATACCTGAATAATACATGGATTCCTTCCGACACCTACAAAACTTTCGGTTTCGATTCGTGGCAAAATCAAAGTACAATTTATAACCGAATAAATATTTGGTGGACGCCTACAAACAGTCTGGAATTTCATACAGGAATTCGCAATAATTTCACCTTTGGTCCTCTTATAAACACCTATAGCAAGTTTATCGATTATGCAGAAATAGCAACATTCGATGATGGTTATATGGATTTAACATGGAAAATTTCCGGTGACGACAATAATATTCTCTATACAAATCTCGACAGGCTTTATGCCAAATTTACTCATGAAAAATTTGAGATAACTGTTGGACGTCAGAGAATAAATTGGGGTACTAATCTCGTTTGGAACCCCAACGATATTTTCAACGCTTTTAATTATTTCGATTTCAACTATATAGAAAGACCCGGAAGTGATGCGGTGCTGTTACAATATTATACCGGCGACTTCTCATCATTACAATTGGCAGGTAAATTAAATTATCAGACTGAGATAGCAGACTCGCTATCAACCAAGAAGACCCTTAAGTTAACTGCAGCGGCAATGTATAAGTTTAACCATTGGAGTTACGATTTTCAGTTTTTTGGAGGTGTAATGCATGATGATGTAACTGCCGGACTCGGATGGTCAGGAAACATTGGTGGTGCAGGATTTTCAGGCGAATTATCCTGGTTCAGAGATATGAATAAGTTTTCCGATACCAGCGGTATAATCATAGCATCGGTAAGTGCAAATTATATATTCAAAAATCAACTAATGGCAGATGTTTCATTTATTTATAACAGTAATGGTTCAACAGATAAGGCATATTTAAACCAAAACGGATTGTTAGGATCTTTCTAAACAATAATGTCGAGCAGTTTAAATGTAAAAAATCTTACTCCTTCTCGTTTCGATGTTTTTGCTCAAGTCTCCTACCCTGCCACACCATTAATAAATGTTTCCCTTTCTGGAATGTTTAACCCCTATGATAAATCTTCTTATGCGGGACCATCAGCCACATTTAGCCTTACCGACAACATCAGCCTAATGCTTGTTGGCCAAATATTTATGGGAGACAAACTAACCGAATTTGGCGATTTTGGACAAATGTATTTTCTTGACTTAAAATGGTCGTTTTGATTTAGTACCTTTGCAATAAATCAAACAACATAAAATGAATTTAGTTTACAGAAAAGCCAGATCTTTTGTGCTATTAGCCAGTGGACTTTCGGCAGTTGTTTTAAACAACACTATTGATGGTTACTCGGCAATGTTTGGTATCAGTCTGATTCTCTCCGCTCTAATAACTATGCTATTCTTATTTGTTTATTTCGACAAACCACTCAATGAAAAAGTACTTATGGAAATGATTCTCGACGGTTTTTCAGGAATAATCATTTTTACCTACAATCAAAGTAACGACAGTTTTTTCCTAACGGTTTTCTCTTTTTGGATTTTTATAAACGGGCTGTTTTACTTAAGTAGCGGCATATTAGATAAAAGTAATAAAAAGTATTTACCACTTTATACAATTGTAGGAATTGTATTATTGGTATTTGGTTTTATGCCTCTTCATATGAATGAAGAAAGCCATGAAATAATTATTTACCTCATAGGTTTTGCAATTATAGTTTACTCATCATCAAACCTTTACCTTTTGTTTAAGAAGAAATCAGAGATTTATTAAAATGAAAACTATTAACATTCAAAAAACCATTTATACATCGGCGAATACCGTTTTCTCGCATCTTACTGAACAAGATAAATTGATGTTATGGTTTGCTCCACAGGTTATTGCTGTTCCATCAAAAAATACTATAGCAGCCTTTGCATTTGGATCTGAAGTAAATTTCAAAATGAAAATTACTGAGTTTGAAAAAGATAAACTGTTGGAATGGCTTTGCGTTGATGGCAAGATAGACTGGTTAAATTCTGTGGTAAAATTTTCATTGGAAGTAGCCTCAGAGGGAAAGACAGTTTTAAAGTTCAGGCACAGCAAACTTGATGACCACGAAAAGTTTGATCTTTGGAAAAGTAGTTGGAAATCATATCTTAGCCAGTTAAAAATAAGATGTGAGTCGGATAAATAATAAAATGAATCAAAATAATTCTTCAAATTCAAATTTAGAGTCTTACGATTATGTAATCGTTGGTAGCGGATTTGGAGGTTCTGTTTCAGCCTTAAGGCTGGCAGAAAAAGGTTATAAAGTATTAATTATTGAAAAAGGGAAATGGTTTTCCAAAGAAGACTTCCCTAAAACCAACTGGAACCTGAAAAGATGGCTTTGGTTGCCCTCGCTTAAACTTCATGGTATTATGAAGATGACCTTCTTCAGGCATATTGGAATAATATCAGGTGTTGGAGTTGGAGGAGGTTCTCTTGTTTATGCTAATACTCTTCCCAAACCAAAAAAAGAATTTTATAATACTGGTTCATGGGCAGGTATTACCGATTGGGAAAGAGAATTGGAGCCACATTATGAAACTGCCTGGAAAATGCTTGGTGCAGAAGTAAATCCAAATCTCGAATTGGGGGACAATATTCTTAAAGAATTAGCCGAATCACATAATCGTGCTGAACATTTCAGTCCCACCAAAGTAGCCGTATTTTTTGGTAAAGCCGATGTAACAGTACCCGATCCGTATTTTGAAGGTAAAGGACCCGAAAGAAGCGGTTGTAATATGTGTGGTGCATGTATGACGGGCTGTAGGTATAATGCCAAAAACACTCTCGACAAAAACTATTTGCATCTTGCTCAACAATTGGGAGTAAAAATAATTGCAGAAAGCGAAGTTATTGATATACAAGCACTGAATAATACAGATGGTTTAGACGGATACGGTATTACTTATCGTAATTCCACTAAGTTTTTCAAGAAAAATACAACAATACATTCCAAAGGAGTAATACTGGCAGGCGGAGTTTTGGGAACCGTTAAACTTCTGCTAAAATTAAAAAATAAATCTCTACCAAAGCTGAGCGAAATGGTTGGCCACGACATACGTTCTAATAACGAAAGTTTAATTTTTAGTGTAAATACTGATAAAGAAAAGGACCTCACTAAAGGTATTGCCATTGGGTCTATATATCATCCCGATAAGGATACACATCTAGAACCGGTTAGATATGGACGAGGCAGTGGCTTTTGGAGATTAGGATTGACGCCAAATGTTTCCGATGGCAATTTATTTAAAAGGCTTACAGAACTATTTCAAAAATTCGCATCTTCTCCTGTGGCATATACAAAAAGGATGTTTGTTAAAGACTTTTCAAAACAGTCGATAGTATTATTATTTATGCAACATATCGATAGTAAACTGCGTTTTAAGAAAGGATTATTTGGAATGAAGTCGAGTGTTACCCAGGGTAAAAAGCCTGTAGCCAGCATCCCATTGGCAAATAAACTAGCCGATGAATACGGAGCAAGAATAGGTGGCAAATCATTTGTACTTTTAACAGAAACATTATTCAACATACCATCAACGGCACATATACTTGGAGGAAGTGTTATTGGAAAAGATGAAAACCAGGGTGTTATCGATGATAAACACCAGGCATTTAATTATAAAAATTTATATGTAATTGACGGATCTGCAATCTCGGCTAACCCCGGTGTAAATCCCTCATTAACAATAACTGCTATGGCGGAAAGAGCAATGCAACATATAATAAAAAAATAAATCAATAAAATATTGTGTAGTTTGATAAAAGTTTATATTTTTGCAGCCCAAAATTTTGAGATAAAGTATATATAATATGTATTTAACAACAGAGATTAAAAAAGAGATTTTCGAGAAATATGGTAACAGTGCAACCGACACCGGATCAGCCGAAGGTCAAATTGCATTATTTACTTTTCGCATCAAGCATCTTTCAGGACACCTAAAGAAGAACAGAAAAGACGTTTTTACTGAAAGATCATTGGTAAGACTTGTTGGTAAAAGAAGAAGACTACTCGATTACTTAAAAGAAAAAGATATCGTTAGATATCGTGAAATAATAAAGGACCTCGGACTAAGAAAATAATTCCGGGATTTTGAAAAAACGAAAAAAGGCAATTATAGCGATTGCCTTTTTTTGTGTTTTTGTAAACACATTAAAATAATAAATAGAGGGATTAAATTATGTCCATTGAAGCTATCACAAAAACGTTCCAATTAAACGACGGAAGATCGATAAGTATCGAAACCGGAAAACTAGCTAAACAAGCTGACGGATCAGTAGTTATAAGCATGGGGAACACCATGCTACTTGCAACTGTTGTATCAGCCAAAGAAGCAAGAGAAGACGTTGATTTCATGCCACTCACAGTAGAATACAAAGAAAAATACGCTTCCACAGGAAAATTTCCTGGTGGTTTTTTCAAAAGAGAGGGAAGACCATCGGAATACGAAATACTAATTGCTCGTCTCGTCGACAGAGCATTGAGACCATTGTTCCCTGAAGATTATCATGCCGAAACTCAGGTTATTATTCAGTTGATTTCAGGCGACAAAGATGTTCTTCCTGATTCATTGGCAGCATTGGCTGCTTCTTCTGCTTTAGCAGTTTCCGATATTCCTTTTAATGGGCCTATCTCGGAAGCAAGAGTAGCAAGAATTAATGGAGAATTTGTTATCAACCCATCAATTACGGATCTTGAAAATGCAGATCTGGAATTAATGGTTGCTGCATCTATGGAAAACATTATGATGGTTGAAGGAGAGATGAATGAAGTTTCTGAGTCTGTAATGCTTGAGGCTTTGAAAGTTGCTCATGATGCCATTAAAGTTCAGTGCCAGGCACAGATAGAACTTGCCGAAATGGTACCTTCTGCTAATCCAAAACGTGAATATTGTCACGAAAATAATGATGAGGATTTAAAGAAAAAGGTAAGAGAAGCTACTTACGAAGAGACATATAAATTTGCACTAGCAGGTAATGCCGACAAACATAAGCGTACTGAAGGATTCCAAGCTATACGTGAAAAATTCCTTGAAACTTTTAACGAAGAAGAGAGAGAAGAAGTTGAAGGTCTTGTAAAAAAATACTATCACGACGTTGAGAAAGAAGCAGTTAGAAATGCAATACTCAACGAACGTGTTCGTCTTGACGGAAGAAAACTTGATCAGGTAAGACCTATCTGGACAGAAATTGACTACTTAAAATCATCACATGGTTCTGCTATTTTTACCAGAGGTGAAACACAAGCATTAGTAAGTGTTACACTTGGTAGTAAATTGAACGAACAAAGCGTTGATGGGGCAATAATGGAAGGCAAAACAAACTTCTATCTACATTATAATTTCCCTGGTTTTTCAACCGGAGAAGTTAGAAGATTTGGAAGCCCGGGTCGTAGAGAAATCGGACACGGAAATCTTGCTGAAAGAGCACTTAAAATAATGGTGCCTCATGGAGAAGAAAATCCTTATACAATAAGAATTGTTTCCGATATTCTTGAGTCAAATGGTTCATCTTCCATGGCCAGTGTTTGTGGTGGAACTCTTGCTCTATTGGATGCAGGTGTTAAAATGAAAAAATCTGTTGCAGGTATTGCAATGGGTTTAATTACAGATACTTCAAACGGTAAATTTGCAGTTCTTTCCGACATCCTCGGCGACGAAGATCACTTAGGAGATATGGACTTCAAAGTAACAGGAACAAGAGACGGTATCACTGCTTGTCAGATGGATATTAAAGTTGACGGACTTCCTTATGACGTTCTTGAGCAAGCTCTTGAACAAGCACGTCAGGGACGTTTACATATACTTGGTGAAATGGCTAAAACCATTACCGAACCAAGAGAAGACTATAAAGATTTCGTGCCAAGAATCGAGAAGATGAGAATCGACAAAGAATACATTGGTGCAGTTATAGGACCTGGTGGAAAAATTATTCAGCAGATTCAGGCAGAAACAGAAACTACTATCACAATTGAAGAAGATGGTAATTTTGGTGTAATCGATATTATGTCGAACGACAAACAGTCGATTGAAAAAGCCAAAAACTGGATCAAAGGAATTGCTGCTACTCCAGAACTTAATGAAGTTTATGAAGGAAAAGTAAAAAGCATAGTTCCTTTTGGCGCTTTTGTTGAAATACTTCCTGGAAAAGACGGATTACTTCATATCTCTGAAATTGAATGGAGAAGACTTGAAAAAGTTGAAGATGTTCTTAAAGAAGGTGAGATAATAAAAGTGAAATTAATCGGTATTGATGAGAGGTCGGGAAAATTAAAACTTTCAAGAAAAGTACTTCTTGAAAAACCTGAGAAAGACAATAAGTAATATTATTTTTTTATCGAAACATTTTCGACATAAATTACGTAAAACTAAATCAATCTAAACATTTTGAAATAGATGAGGCAACTTAAAATCACCAAGCAGGTTACAAACAGGGAAACAGCTTCCCTTGACAAATATCTTCAGGAAATCGGAAAGGTTGAATTAATCACAGCCGAAGAGGAAGTAGAACTTGCCAGAAGAATTAAGCAAGGCGACAGAGTAGCTCTTGAAAAGTTAACGAAAGCAAATCTTCGTTTTGTGGTTTCTGTCTCAAAACAATATCAAAACCAAGGACTTAGCCTTCCTGACTTAATAAATGAAGGTAATCTTGGTTTAATTAAAGCCGCGCAACGTTTCGATGAAACACGCGGATTTAAATTTATTTCTTACGCCGTATGGTGGATTCGTCAGTCGATACTTCAGGCACTTGCCGAACAATCACGTATTGTTAGGTTACCACTTAATAAAATTGGTTCTATAAACAAAATCAACAAAGCATCTGCACGATTAGAGCAGTTGCACGAAAGAGAACCAAATATTAAGGAAATTGCTGCTGAACTCGACATGACTGAAACGGAAGTTAAAGAGTCGATGAAGAATGCAGGACGCCATGTTTCCATGGATGCTCCCCTTATTCAGGATGAAGACAACAATATGTACGACGTACTGAAAAGTTCTGATGCACCTACTCCTGAAACCGACTTACTTTACGATTCACTTAGGAAAGAAATCGACAGAGCAATTTCAACTTTAACACAACGCGAGGCAGAAGTAATAAAATACTATTTCGGACTGGGCGCCAAACATCCAATGACACTTGAAGAAATTGGAGAAAAGTTTGATTTGACTCGTGAACGCGTTCGTCAAATTAAAGAAAAGGCTATCAGGAGGTTAAAGCATACTTCACGAAGCAAGATTCTGAAATCTTATTTAGGATAAACATATAACGTCCGCCAAATGGCGGACGTTTTTTTTTTGAATTAGGTAAATATCTATCTTTGCAAAAATCACACGCATGAG
>PKTA01000152.1 GCA_002869365.1 Marinilabiliales bacterium
GAGAACATCTTTTAATCCTTTGGTGTTTTCAACCAGTCGGTTTTGATATTTGATTGCTGTAGGAAGTATGTGATTAATGGCTACATCACCCATAACACGGGCTTCAATTTGTATTTTCTTTATATACTTTTCCATTTTAATCTCATATCGGGCCTCCAGTTCGGTTCTACTCATTACATCGAGTTCTTCAAACATGGCAATAGTTTTATCCGAAATAAAGGCTTTAAGTGCTTCAGGAGTTGCTTTATAGTTAGACAATCCTCGCTTCGCAGCTTCTTTAACCCATTCATCACTATAAGAGTTTCCTTCAAACCTTATGTTCTTTGATTCAATAATATATCTTTTAACAACATCAAAAATTGCGTCGTCTTTCCTCTGTCCTGCTTTAATCAGTTCGTCAACTTCCGTTTTAAATCTTCTCATTTGCTGTGCTACAATTGAGTTTAGCACAAACATTGGTTTTGCAGTATTTGCAGATGAGCCCACTGCTCTAAATTCAAATTTATTTCCTGTAAAAGCAAAAGGAGAAGTACGGTTACGATCGGTATTATCAAGAAGAATTTCAGGAATTTTAGGAAAGCCAAGTGAGCCAGAATTACCATTTGAAGAACCCATGGCTTCTCTGGATGTTAACTTTTCAATACTATTCAAAGTACTTGTAATCTGTTCTCCAACGAAAACGGAAATAATTGCAGGAGGAGCTTCATTTGCTCCTAATCGCAAGTCATTACCTGCAGAGGCTATACTTGCTCTAAGCAATTCTTCATTTTGATGAACAGCCTTTAATATATTCGCCAATATGGCAATAAATCTGAAATTATCTTTCTTGGTTTTCCCCGGTGAAAGCAGGTTTAAACCGTTATCTGTAGCCAGCGACCAGTTGTTATGTTTACCCGAACCATTTACTCCTGCATATGGTTTTTCGTGCAATAACACTTTAAAATCATGGCGTTTTGCAACAGTATCAAGCAAGTGCATTAGTAACTGATTATGATCGACGGCGATATTTGCTTCTTCATAAACAGGAGCACACTCAAACTGACTTGGAGCAACCTCATTATGTCTTGTTTTAATTGGAATTCCCAATTTATGTGATTCTATTTCCAACTCCTGCATAAAAGCAAGTGCACGTCGGTTAATAGTTCCAAAGTAGTGGTCGGATAACTGCTGATCTTTAGCAGAGGAATGACCAAATACTGTTTTTCCGGTAAGGACTAGGTCTGCACGAGCACTATATAAAGCATTATCCACAAGGAAATATTCCTGTTCCCATCCAAGTGTAGGATAAACTTTCCCAACCCCTTTATCAAACATTTTTAAAACCGGGGTTGCAATTTCATCAAGTGCTTTTATAGATCTTAAAAGAGGTGTTTTATAATCCAGAGATTCTCCGGTATATGAAACAAATATAGTTGGTATACAGAGAGTTTCATCAATAATAAAAGCAGGTGATGTGGGATCCCATGCAGTGTATCCTCTTGCCTCAAATGTACTTCTGATTCCACCACTAGGGAAACTTGAAGCGTCAGGTTCTTGTTGTATTAGTGAGCCTCCCTGAAATTCCTCTATTGCTGTACCATTAGGATTTGGATTAATAAATGCATCATGTTTCTCTGCAGTTGATCCAGTTAAAGGATGAAACCAGTGAGTGTAATGAGTAGCACCTTTCGTTGTTGCCCATGCTCTCATTGCAGATGCAATCTGGTCAGTAATTTTACGATCAATTCTAACTCCATTTTCAATGGCATCCATAACTGCCTTGAAAGCCTCGGAAGTGAGGTATTCTTTCATTGTTGATTGATTGAAGACCATGGAACCATAGTAGTCGGAAATTTTGTTTGAGGGATAATCAACCTTCTTAACCTGACGGTCGATAGTTTGCTCTAATGCTACAAACCTGAAATTAGCCATAATTTATTAGTTTTTGTTTTTAATAAGTAATAATCCTATAAATGTTATTAATCCGTTAATAATCAACAATTCAAATCCTATTTGGTATCCGTTAAATAATATCTCCGAATATTTACTAATAAAATATGATATAATCGGTGACAATATTGCAATGTACGGTATC
Source organism: Marinilabiliales bacterium (assembly GCA_002869365.1). Lineage (GTDB taxonomy): Bacteria > Bacteroidota > Bacteroidia > Bacteroidales > F082 > BM524. Next base: position 2,075 of record PKTA01000152.1, read on the forward strand.
ATTCGATCGTTTACCTTTATTTTAGTAAATAAACCAAATGCATACAAACCTAATAACGGTCCATATGTATACCCTGCAAATGTAAATAATTGATCGATTATGGCCCTATTATTAATAAGTCCAAATAAAATCACGACAAAAATAATAAGTAGAGTAACCAGTGCATGAACCCTCATTCTGTTTTTTTTCAACAACTTATCATCATTGGGGAATTTCTTATCTAACTTAAGTATATCAAGGCTTACAGAAGTTGTTAATGATGTGAGAGCACTATCGGCACTTGAATATGCAGCCGAAATTAGGCCAATAATAAAAACTGTCCCTGCCACAACCCCCAAATATCCGAATGCAATCGTTGGAAATAAATGATCCGAGTACTCCGGAATGGGAATATTAAATTTTTCTGAATAAATATATAAAACGGCACCCAAAAACAAAAAAATCAGGTTTACAGGTACTAAAATTAAACTCAGAGAGGTCATATTTTTTTGAGCATCTCCAATATTTTTACAACTCAGGTTTTTTTGCATCATATCCTGATCGAGTCCTGTCATTACAATTGTAATAAACATCCCGCTAAGGAATAGTTTAATAAAGTTTTGCTTAGAATCGATATCTGTTATTACAATATTGGAATAATCGCTTGCCCAAACCTGAGAAATCATATCACCCAAACCCATTTCCAGTCTGTTGAGTATCATTGCAATGGATATAACAACTGCACCTATCATGAATGTAGTTTGAAGTGTATCTGTCCATACAATAGTTTTAATTCCTCCCTTAACTGTATAAAGGTTTATCAATAGCATAAAAAGCACTACCGTAATCCAAAAGGGAACCCCATAATGGTCGAAAACAAATACCTGCAATACACTAATTACCAAATACATCCTGAAACTAGCGCCTATTACTCTTGATAAAATAAAAAAGTATGCGCCGGTTTTATAAGCATAATTACCAAATCTTTGTTGTAGATATGAATATATGGAAACCAAGTTAAGTTTATAGTATACAGGTAGCAATACGAGTGAAATAACAGCATATCCGAATACATAACCAATCACAATTACGAAATAACTAAACCATGTATCACCCACCCAGCCCGGAATAGAGATAAAAGTAACACCTGATAATGAGGCTCCTATCATGCCATAAGCTACAACAAACCATGGTGATTTTTTATTTCCTATAAAAAAACTTGCATTATCGGCCTTGTAAGAACTAATCCATGAAATACCAAAAATGATAAATGTATATACAACGAAAACCAATAATATTATCTGTGGGTTCATAAAATATTTGTTAGAAAATTGTTATTCCTTTTATTGATTGACAGTGCAAATTTTGAGCGCGAAAATCCAATATTAAACATTGACATTCAGCATTTTAGCAAATTCAAGAAGATTATTAATTTTCATATTAGCAGTAATATTAACATCTTCAGAAGTTTTTTGCAGAACGGTATACATATTTGAATTCTTGCCGAATAAAATATCACTTTTGGAATCGCCAATCATAATCGATTTTTGAAAATCAATGACCGGGAAATCTACCTTTGCTTTTTGTGCCATAAATGGCGATGGTTTCCTGCAATTGTCAGGCTTTTGAGCCAAATCAGGACAATGATAAATTTTCGTGATTCTTCCCCCGGCCAGTTCAATTTCAGAAATCATATTCGAATGAATTTGAGCAAGATTTGTTTCACTCATCAATCCTTTGCCTATCCCCTGCTGGTTAGTTATAATGAAGATATATTTAAAAACTCCTGAGAATATTCTCAATGCATTTTTTACTTCAGGTAAAAACTCAAATTCCTTCCAACTACTAACATATCCACCATAAATCCTTCGGTTAATTACACCATCTCTATCAAGAAAAAGGCACCAGGAACTATCTATATCTTTTAAAAAATCATTCATTATTAATTTGCAAATAATTCATTTTCAATAATTTGGCATATTATATGCCCAATTAAAATATGTGATTCCTGAATACGGGCTGTATTATCAGATGGTACAATAATATTAATATCGCATACCTCCTGCATTTTACCGCCATCTCTGCCACTTAATCCAAAACAGTGCATCCCGATATCTCTTCCTTTTTCAAAGGCTTTCACTACATTTTTTGAATTGCCGGAAGTGCTAAGTCCTATTAGAATATCATCTTTTCTACCTGCGGCTTCTATCATCCGGCTGTAAACAAGGTCAAATGAATAATCATTAGCAACAGCAGTTAAATAGGATGTGTTTACATGCAAAGCTTCTGCGTATAATGGGGGTCTGTCAATCTCAAATCTTCCTGAGAGTTCTGCTGCAATATGCTGAGCATCAGAGGCTGAACCTCCATTTCCACACAAAAGTATTTTTCCTCCACTTTTTAGTGTTTTAATACATCGACTAGCAATGTTTTGAATTTCTGATAAAATATTTTCATCGGCCAATAGCCTCTCCTTAGTACTGATGGAACTCTTTATTATTTCAGATATGTTCATCTTAATATTTCTTTTCTTAAAATTTAGCAAAATATATCATCCTTTATCGTCAGTTTCTTCCTGAAGTAAATTTTCGCGATAAGCTTTTAATGTATTTGCTCTTGAAATTAAACCTATATATTTTTTACCGTCAACAACAATAAGGTTGTAATTCCCTGTATTATTGAATTTATTCATCACATCTGATAAATCGGTACCCAATTCAACCTTTTCATCTTCAAGCATTTGATAGAGATAGTTTGTAATTGGCTCATCATATTTATCCTTGTCAAACATAACACTTCTTATCTCTTGCAACGAAATTACTCCAATGAAAGTATCATCATTATCAATTACCGCAAAAATATTCCTTTCTGCTGTTTTAACAAGTTCTATTAAACTTCCTAAATTCTCATCCACATTTATTGTTTGCACATTCTTTTCCACAAGATTTTCAAGTTTCATTTCCTTTAAAACCGACTTATCGCGATAGTGAACAAATAATCCTTGCGCAATGAGTTGCCTATGAAATATAGAATGTTTGTTAAAAGTACGGGCAATCATAAATGCTATTGAAGTGGATAGCATTAGGGGAACTATTAATTCGTAACCATTGGCCATTTCAGCAATTAGAAATATTCCTGTTAAAGGGGCCTGAAGTACACCACCTAAAACCGATCCCATTCCTATTAAAGTAAAATTACCTTCATGAAGGCCAAGGTCCGGGAAAAAACCATTTAATAATCTGGCAATAGAGAATCCACCAAAGCCACCCATAACTGCAGCAGGAGCAAAAATACCACCTATGCCTCCAGCTTCACTGGTAAAACTGGCAGCCAGCACTTTTGTAAGCATTAAAAATACCGTAAACCCAACTAAAACAAATACATTATCACTATCGTTAAAAAAAGTGTAATCCAGCAGATCTGAGGCATTTCCACTAATTATCATACGTATTGAATCGTAGCCCTCAGAATAAAGTGGAGGGAAAATGAAGATCAAAAAGCCAAGTAGAGAGCCTCCAATTAATGCCTTTACCCAAACATTTTTAAATTTTGAGAAAACCTTAATTACTTTAAAGTGTGCCCAATGAAAATATACTGCAATAAAACCAGTTACTATGCCAAGTATTATGAAGAAAGGAATATCGCTAATGATAAATTCCTGAGTTACATTAAAGTGCACTAAAAACTGTTCTGATAAAAGCATTTTGGTAGTAACAGCACCTGTAACTGAGGCTATTAACAATGGGATAAGTGAGGCTGTACTCAAGTCAAGAAGCAAAACTTCGAAGCCAAAAACCACTGCTGCAATAGGCGTTGTAAATATCGATGCCATTGCTCCCGCAACTCCACAACCGATAAGCAATGTTTTATGCTTGTAACTGAGTCTGAATATCTGTCCCAACCAACTACCTATGGAAGCACCCGTTGAAATAATTGGCGACTCCAAACCTATCGACCCTCCAAATCCAGCAGTTAACGACCCACCAATTATTGATGAAAACACCTTATGCCGTTTCATACTACCATCAAGCTTCGAAATTGAGTATAAAATTCTAGGCACACCATGTTTTACATTATCTCGAATAATGTAACGTAAAAACATGATAGTCAATATGATACCAATTAAAGGTAGAAACAGGAACACGTAAATTTGTTCCTGTGGATGGAAATAACTAAACAGAGCATCTTCTATACTATATACCGTTTCTTTTAAGATAAAAGCTGCCAAACCTGATACAAATCCAATTATTATACTTAATAAAGTAAGAAAAAATTTATCGGAGATATTGCTAACTCGCCATTTAATAAATTTTATCAGGATATTATTTTTTATCATTTGATCCAGTTACAGCACAAATCTAAAAATAATTTGATAAGAAACGAACAAATATTTCTAACGAAGTATTTCAGTGGCATAGTTTTTCCAACTCATTTTGGAAGATGTTTCTGCCACATTATCACGATTAATAGGTTCTTCAATAGATTTTATCATTGCCTTTCCCATAGAAACTATATCTTCAGATTCAGCAAGGTATCCATTATATCCATCCTTAACAGTTTCGGGGAAATGGCCTACTTTTGTTGCAAGCATTGGCATTTTAAAATTATATCCTATAGACTCAACCCCCGAGGGAGTGGCATATGAATAAAATAGCATAATAGAATCGCTAACCTGGAAGTATTTTGCAACTTCTTCATTGGGAACAAATTCATTATCGATATAAACTTTATCTTTTAGTTCGAGTTCGTCAACCAATGCCAAAGGATTATAGTTGCGCTCGTCATCTTGCTTTTTCAGAAAAACCGACTTAGCCAATCCGAACACCGAATTCTTAATTTTTGTACTTAACTTTTTGTTATCCAATGTATTCCAAAACGACTCCCCTACTATTAGCAAACTCACATCATCCCTTTGCTTACTAACCAAATGAAAAGCCTTTATAACATTATGCAAGCCTTTATATTTACGAATAAATCCAAAATAAAGGAAAACGTGTTTTTTGAGGTTTAGGTCCTTCTTTGTTTTCTCAATATCAAAATTTTCATTGGGAGAAAACATATCATAAACAGGATGAAAAAGTTTGTGAACTCTTTTGCCATTCCCTTTAATATCTGTTCCCATTTCAACTACTTCAAACTGTTTTTTAGGAAATAGAGTTTTTAGTTCATCGGCTGTTTTAAAAGCGTGAACTATGTATGAATCAGCACTTTTTATTCCAAATTTTGTAAACTTATTATCCAAAGCACTACCTTCTTTTTGGATTACAAAGTGCAAATCGAAATATATTTTAGCCGAAGATTTCTTCTTTAACTTTGCAGCAATTCTCCCCAGGGGTATCCCCTGAATGGCTATCGCCCATTGAAAAATAACTTTATCAGGATTTAATGATGCAATAAGTTTTACTGTTTGCGACCAACTGACGGGATTATTATAGTTTGTAATATAATGAACTTTAATTCCTGTTCCTTCAAGTTGATCAACTTTACTTTTTCTGTCGATAAAGTCGCGTGGAATAATTGCAGGATATTGCTGAGTCCAGGAAACTATGTGAACATCAATATCTTCCATTTTATCGAAAGCCTTTGCCAATGAGGTATTATAATTTGCTATACCTCCTTTAAACATTGGCCCCGGGCCGAAACAAACTATTGTTTTTTTGCTCATTCAGATTTGATTTAACTGAATATTAAACTATTGATATAAAGAATCTAAATATAAGTTTTTTGAGTTTGTTTTGAGATTCCTCGCTCGGCCAAGCCGAGATCGTAATGACGTTAAGTATAATTATAAATATGGATGAACTAAACCAACTTGCTACTTATAACTCAAAACTCAAAACTCGTAACTAATAACTCATAACTCGTAACTCAAAACTCACAACTCCTATATCCTACTCTTCGCCTTATCATAAACTCTTTTCATGCCCTCTTCAAGAGATATTTTTGCTTTCCAACCAAATTTTTTCTCCACCAAACTCATATCGCAATATCGGGAATGAACGCCTACTGGTTTATCAAGAAGTGGTTTGATATCAGGGGAATAACCAGCAAATTTTGTGAATACCTGAATTAGATCCAAGAATGAAGTTAATTTACCAGAACCAATATTGTAGGCTGAGCCATCGCTTACATTATCCATTAATATTTGGATAAAATCGATGATATCGTCAATATGAACGAAATCGCGACCTTGTTTTCCTGAGCCCCATACTTCGAAAGGATTTTCCTTATTAGCAGCACGAGCAGCAATTGCAGGTACAGGATAATCAGTTTCCTGATCTTCACCATATCCAGAGAAAGGACGAATACAAACTATTGAAATGCCGTAATGTTTAGCAGCAATTTGTGCTAGAAACTCACCTGTAAGTTTTGTCCAACCATAAGTCATATCCGGTGTGCCAAGATTCTTTTTAAAGTCAATATCTCCTTCCGAGAGAGCAATTGCACCTTCGGTAGTTTGCAAACTAGTAGGATAAGCAGCGCTGGAACTAGGGTATAATACTCTTTCCGGCTTATGGCGAGTTATCCAGTAGAAGAATTCTGAGTCGATACTGAGGTCTAAAGCAACCATTAATGGGTCACCATCAATTTTCAAACGACCACCCACAATAGCAGCAAAATGGAAGACATCACTAAAATTATTGAAGTCCAGGCCATAGGTATCCTGAATATATCGAGGATTTTGGCGCATATAGAATAACAGATTTCTGAAATCGCCTTTCCAGAAGTAGAGCCTCTCATCATCTCCAATTATTTCGAGATCTCCGCTCATTTTGGATACAAATTCACCTTCATACCATTGTTTTGGATGACGTCCTATTGAAAGATCATCAACCATAAATATTTTATCTTCAGTGGTTTTCAAAAGTCTCTTTACCACATTTCTACCAACAAATCCGCAACCACCGGACACTAAATGTATTTTCATCTATTAATATTTTTTGGCGTTATTAATACCATGCTATTTGGTATCATTCTTAAAATTTACTTTTCTTTTTATATGATATATATTTTTATTTGCAGCATTCCTGGAAATCATTTCACCTATAAACCCAGCCATAAATAACTGAGTTCCAATAACCATTGCTAATAATCCAAAATAGAACAAAGGTCTCTCTGTCATTTTATAAGCTGCCTCAAAGAACTTAGTATAAGCCAGATATGAAGCAATAGCAAAACCAATTAAGAAAATAAAAGTTCCCATTGCTCCAAAAAAATGCATTGGTCGTTGTCCGAATTTTGAAATAAAATACAATGATAATAAATCCAGATAACCTTTTAGGAAACGATCGAGACCGAATTTTGTTATACCGTATTTTCTTTTTTGGTGAACTACTACTTTTTCACCAATCTTATAATATCCTTCTTTACGTGCTATTATTGGAATATAGCGGTGCATTTCACTATAAAGTTCTATGCTTTTAACAACTTCATTTTTATAGGCTTTCAGCCCACAGTTCATATCGTGAAGTTTGGTTTTAAAAAGCCTGCGGGTTGTCCAATTAAAAAAACGAGATGGAACATTTTTCATTAGTTTCGAGTCGTAACGTTTTTTCTTCCATCCTGACACTATATCAAAATCCTCTTCTTTAATCATTTTATAAAGTCCGGGGATTTCATCAGGGCTATCCTGTAAATCGGCGTCCATTGTTATTACTACATCGCCTTGTACAATTTTAAAAGCCTCGTTAAGAGCAGCCGATTTGCCGTAATTTCTTCTGAACGACAAGCCTTTAACATTCTCATTATCTTTCGATAATTTTTCAATAACTTTCCATGAGGTATCACCGGATCCATCGTCAACATAAACGATTTCAAATGAAAAATGATTGGATTTCATTATGCGTAAAATCCAATCATTAAGTTCTTTTAGCGATTCCTCTTCATTGTATAAAGGAACTACTACTGAAATATCCATCTTATTTTTTTTCTAAGCAATATTAATATCTTCTCGCTTGGCAAAGATAGAAATTAATAAGGAGAAAATTAAAGAAACTAAAGTGTACCAAAAAATGGTCGTAGCAGTCATACCCGCAGGGGAAGTAAAGATTTCAACAAAACCCATTGCCCTATCTAAATCTTCATCACTCATATTAGGATTACTTTGCAGCACACTTTCTTCAGCTTGAACCATGGCTTGTTCCAATATACTTGGATCAATATACGTAAGGTATATATATGTAAAAATTGCAAATATAACAGAGGCAAATAAGCCTGTTAACAAACCAACTGTTACGCCTTTACCATACGACAAGAATCCGTTTTGGTGTTTATCTCTAAAATTAATAATAACAAAGTAGAGCACTATTGCTGTTATTACATAAGAAACAGCAGCCAGCCACTGGTTTTCGTTAAGCCCTACTAAATAAAGAATTAGCGAGTACACAACTAATATTATACCCAGTAAAATTCCTGCTGTAAGCGATGGCATAAATGCCGGTTTACTATTATTATCCATATCGTTAGTTTTAAATTTATGTAAAAGTAAAAAAAACTTATAATAAATGTTGCAGTTTTAGAAACAATATTTACTTTTGCCGACGGGTAAGTCTCATACGACCAGCTCCTGCTGAATTCCCCCAGGTCCGGAAGGAAGCAAGGGTAGGCGGTTGTAGCGGTGCGATGTGAGTAGCTTACCCTTTTTTTGTGCCCATTTCCTAAATTTCTATCTACTATATTACTGATATACTTAAAGTTACAGATTTGCTTTACTCAAAGTAATGAAATAATTAATTACGTTTCCTTTTTTAATAAATTATAAGTATAGATGATTATTCACAAATCCGATTAAATTTGCAATGTAATGAATAATAAAAAAATTAAAAATGTTGTTGAAGATACATCCGGAAAATCCTGAGCAAAGGCATATACGTCAGGTTGTTGAATGCCTGAATAAGGGAGGTACAGTTATTTTTCCTACAGATACAGTATACGGGGTTGGAGTGAGTGTTTATAAACCTGCGGCTTTCGAAAGATTGATAAGTTTAAAGGGGATAAAGAAAAAAGATGCTCAGTTTTCATTTATTTTCAACAATATGAGCATGATTGCAGGTTTTACAAAGCCATTTTCAACAGATATTTACAGACTAATAAAAAGAAATTTACCCGGGCCATTCACTTTTATTCTAAACGCAAACAGTAATGTTCCAAAAATATTCCAAACCAAAAAGAAAACAATTGGAATTCGTATACCCGACAATCCAATATTAGTTGATATTGTTACTCAATTGGAACGACCATTATTAAGCACCTCCATATACGACAGTGACAAGGTGGTTGAGTATACTAGTGATCCTATGTTAATAGAATTGAGTTTCGGCAACAAAGTTGATATAGTTATAGACGGTGGTTTTGGGGGCAATATTCCCTCTACTGTGGTAGACTGCACCAGTGATATTCCGGAAATTATACGTCAAGGAAAAGGGGAGTTAATGGAGTAAAAGTCTGGTTTATAAATATTTACCAAACTCCAATATCACATAAAAAAAATTAATTCAAAAAAAAATTAATTTTTTACCCAAAAAAGTTTGTCTTCCTAAAAAAAGTACTATTTTTGCACCTCCTTTTTAGGGAATGATTCCCTAGCTCAGTCGGTAGAGCAACGGCCTTTTAAGCCGTGGGTCCTGGGTTCGAGCCCCAGGGGGATCACATAACATTTTTTACCCCTCAACGTATATCGTTGAGGGGTTTTTTTATGCCCAATTTCAGGGGCGAAGAAGTTTATCCCGAAAGGCGGAATTAATTCAGGATGCCAATATTGGAACCAAATAAAAACTACCCAAACAAGCCCTCCACTAATCCGCCATCATGAGAAATCGTTTGTCCTGTAACATATCTTGACAAAGGAGAAAGCAGCCACAATGCAAGACTTGCCATTTCATCAGGGTTTCCCATAGGTTTAATAGGTAAGTTTTTCTCAAAAACCAACTTTGCTTCATCTTCTGTAATTTTTAGATTGGAAGCAGTATTTTTATAAAGTCGCTTCATGGCTGAGGTTTCATGATAGCCGGGAGCTAAAATATTAATTGTAATTCCTTTATCGGCAACTTCCCTTGAAAGAGTTTTGGCCATTCCAACTATGGCAGGTCTCAGGGCGTTACTTAAAATTAGATTTGGCACTTGCTGCTTAACAGAAACACTTTCTATATATACAATTCTGCCATAATTATTTTTCTCCATAATTGGAATAAGCTTTTTTGTAAATGAAATTTTCCATTTTACAACCGTATTCCATGCCGATTCCCAGGCATCCATATCAATATCGAAAAATCCTCCGGCAGGAGGTCCTCCGGCATTAATAAGCACTCCCGACAAATGATTGTCACCCAGCATATTAATAACTTTATTTTGTATTTCCTCACTGGTAATATCGCCAGCAACAATTTTTATCTTTTCAGGGAATTTTAATTGAAGTGAATTCAATTTTTCTTCAGTCCTGCTGATAGCAATTACACTGGCTCCTTCTTCAGCTAATGCAGATGCTATTGATCTACCAAAGCCTGCTCCGGCGCCACCTACTATAAATAATTTGTTCAATATGCTGAGTTCCATATATTTTGATTTTTAATTTTATTAAAAAATACCTTAGCAAAATTATATTAAAAATATTAGAAGTTAGGAATACTGTTCTAATACATTTCAAAAATAATATTTTAGTTTATGCTTTAAAAATACATACTTTTGCAGGCGATTTTAAAAAATGGAATTGAAGCAAAGTCATATTATAACGGGAACAATAGCCATTAGCATTTCAGCTATACTTTGGGGCTTCGATGGTGTTGTTTTAACTCCACGACTTTACAATCTGAACGTATCATATGTAGTACTAATCCTCCATCTCCTGCCCTTCTTATTGATGAACTTGTTTTTGTTCAATCAATATAAACAACTAAAGAATTTTGTAAGACAGGATTTTATCCTTTTTGCTATGGTGGCCATTTTTGGTGGTAGCATAGGCACCATGACCATAGTAAAAGCATTATTTCTGGTAAATTTCGAACAGTTATCAGTAGTAGTTCTCCTTCAGAAACTGCAACCTATATTTGCTATCATACTAGCCAGAATACTATTAAAAGAGAGAATAAGAAAACATTTTGCACTATGGGCCAGCATTGCCATTGCTGCCAGTTACTTTTTAACTTTTGGTTTAAATTTACCTAATTTAAATACAGATTCAAGAACTATAGAAGCTGCTATGTATGCACTCCTTGCAGCATTTGCCTTTGGTAGTTCAACAGTTTTCTCAAAGAAGATTTTACTAAATCATAATTTTATAACGGCTACCTTTTTCAGGTATATGTTTACAACTATTTTTATGTTGATTTTTGTTTTGATAACGGGCTATTATACAGAAATTAACAATACTACCACTTCAAATTGGCTTTACTTTATATTAATTGGTGTTACTACAGGATCGGGAGCAATTTTCATCTATTATTATGGTTTGAGGAGAGTGAAAGCCATAGTTGCCACTATGAGTGAATTATTATTTCCAATATCAGCAATAATTTTTGATTATCTTATTAACGATAGTATGCTTTCACCGGTTCAACTTATTAGTGCCGGAGTAATGGTATTCGCACTTATAAAGTTAAATTCCAAGAAAAATTAAATTCTATTAGGTTTAATAATTACTAAATCACAGTGTTAAAAATTTAAACCTGAAATTTATTAATTGGGTAAAATTGATATTATCTATTTACTATCTTTATGCAAACTTTAAAAATGAAAATATGAATAGTGATATAAAATTAGTATTTACCGGAAGTAGAGTTGAAGGTTTATTTCTAAAAGACTTACTTTATGAAAACAATATTGGAAGCATAGTAAAAGATGTATTTCAATCTAGCGTACAAGCCGGATGGGCTGATGGCCTACCTGAAGATACTATAAGGATTTTCGTTGAAGATGAATATTTTGACGAGGCAAAATCAATTCTAGAAGAGTATTTCACTAACAGAGATAAAAAACAGGATTAATGGAAACTTGCCTTCTTTCTTATTATTTGCATAACAAAGAAGTTAAAAGTAGTTGCGATTTCAATTTAACAATTAACTCAATTACCATAGGAGTATATGAAGTTATCAGGGTTATTGATGGAAAACCATTATACCTTGAAAGTCACATAGATAGATTCTACAACTCATGTAAAATTTCTAACATAAATACTAGTATTACATTTCATGAAATAAAAAAAAGAATACAAATATTAATAGAACTAAATTCAATTTCAACTGGCAATATAAAATGGGCCTTAATTGTTGAGAATAACCAGCAGAATTTTTATTTATGGCTATCTCCATATTTCTACCCCTCAGACGAATTAGTTGAAAGTGGCATAAGTTGTGAATTATATAAAGCAACAAGGGACAATCCTAATTCGAAAAACTTCAAAGAACTTTTACAAAATAAAATACGTAAGTATATTATTGATAAGGAACTTTATGAACTTATTCTTATTGATGAGAACAACAAGATTTATGAAGGCAGTAGAACAAATTTATTTTTTTCAAAAGACAATAAATTATTTACCAGCAAGGATAGTGATGTGTTGCAAGGTATTAGCAGAGATAAAGTAATTGAAATATGTAATAAAAATGAAATCATCATTACTAAAAGGGATATTTATGCCTCTGAAATTAATACTTTTGACTTTGCCTTTTTAAGCGGAACCTCGATTAATATTTTACCAATTAAAAATATTGGTGAATTGGTATTCAGAACAGATAGTGAACTATTTATCAGAATACTTGAACTTTATAAGTTAAAAGTTAAATCCTATATCAATGAGTTTGAATGGAATTTGTAATTTTACATAAAAAAAATTGAGATATTTAAATATATACATAGCACTGATATTTTCTTTTTTGATATTGTCAAATACTAAGGGTCAAAACAAAACAGTCCCCGATAAATTTTGTATATCAGTCACTGAAGATCAATTGTTTAAAAGAATCAATCTGTTTAGAGTAGAAAATGGAAAAACAAGTATTGAAAACTCGGTTTCACTTAGTTACGTTGCAAAACTTCATGTAGATGATTTACAGGAAAACCATCCTGACACAAGTATTTGTAACCTATCAAGTTGGTCGGATAAAGGTGAGTGGTCGGCATGTTGTTATAACTCTTATGTGCCTAATCCCGATTGTATGTGGGATAAACCAAAAGAAATAACATCATTCAAATACAGAGGCTATGAACTTGCTCTTTATTTTGAAGATGACTTTGATGTTGATACTGTAATGCAACTCATACAGTCGTCGAAAGAAGCCAGAGATATGATATTAACCAATGGAAATTACAAACAAAAAAAATGGATTTGCGGAGGCTTTGGTATTAATGATCATTATGTTTCAATATGGTTTGCACAAAGACCTGACAAAGAGGGAAGCCCGGGTATATGCAAAGGTGAAAAATTGCAAGTTGACAGTTTGGAAATAAAACAAGTGAGTTTCTACTTGATAGTAGCAAGTTTCCAATCGGTTAAAGATGCCAGAGAGGCTCTTAAAAGACTTAAACAAAATGGTTACAAAGAATCGGGAATATTAAGGTCGGATAGCAATATTAGATTGTATATTAATAAATTCGAGGGCTTAAAGGAGGCTATGTACTTTAAACAGAACTTACCATACACATATAATGATTCATGGATTTATAAACAATAAAGCAGTTTTTTTGATTTATTCAAAAAAGATAAAATACAAGATTTTTTAAATATTATATTATTTAAATTAAATATTAAAAGGGAAATAAACTAAATAAAAACTAATGGAATTCTATGAAAAATTTTGGAATAGTTACAGAGGCTTAAAGTTCTGGGTTATTGCAGCCTCATTTGTAATTATCGTAGCAGGTTTAAAAACAGCCTCTAATTTAGTTACAATAGTACTTATTGCTCTGTTTCTAACTTCAATTTCAATGTCGCCGTTTCTTTGGCTCAGAAAGAAAAAAATACCAGACATCTTTGCATTAATAATAGTAATCCTGGGCATATTTATAATTCTTTACCTGTTTGGGTTTCTGCTTACTTCTTCCTTAAGTGGCTTCAATGAAAAACTCCCATTTTATGAGCAAAAGTTATTAGCTTCCTGGGATACTCTTTACACATTTTTATTCAGCAAAGGTTTAATCGACAAGACTTTCGATATCAGAAATTTAATTAATAGCCTCGACTTAATTTCATCTTCTAAATCATTTGTATCATCATTACCCAGAATAGTTGGTGATCCATTTTTAGTATTTTTTATTTTTATTTTTATGATGTTAGAAGTAAAAAGTTTTGGAAAGAAAATGGCTATTATGTCAACTAACTCTCTTAAAGGATTCGAAAAAGTTATAAAAAACATTAGGGTATATTTCGGTATTAAAACATTAACAAGTTTGGCTACGGGTATCATTGTATATGTAGCATTGCTTATTATTGGTGTCGACTTTGCACTACTATGGGGACTTTTGGCATTTATGCTTAATTTTATTCCAAGTATTGGATCAATAATTGCCGCCATACCTGCTATAATACTAGCATTCATTCAATTAGGAATTTTTGAAGGAATTGCAACCTCTATAGTTTATCTCATAGTAAATTCACTTATTGGGAGCATAATAGAACCTCCACTAATGGGCAGAAACCTGGGTCTGTCGCCATTAATTGTTTTTGTTTCATTACTGTTTTGGGGATATATTCTTGGTCCGGTTGGAATGCTAATTGCTGCACCCCTGACAATGATTTTAAAAATAATTTTTGACAATAGGGAACAGACAAAAGATATCGGAATGTTGTTGGGAGATGAGGCTTCAATTAATGAAAAAGTATAATAAGTAATGACAGATATAGTAACATATGTAGTGGTGTTTGGGCTGCTTATTGCAGGCGTAATAGTATATCAGGTACGTTATGGAAAACCACGCCCACACTGGCTTTCACATCAAGTATTTCCTGATTTGAAACTCTGGATTTTAGTGGAAAAAAAAGATGGAAAACATAAATTCTTAATTATAAGAACTCAACAGGATAATAATATTAAAACTTATACTCCTTTTGTGGAGTTAATAAATACCTCCAGAGAAAAATTAAAAGTTGAAATTCCGAATATAAATCCTCAAATTTCTAAAACTCCGGAGAACAAAACAACTTTCGAATATAAGTATGATTTCGCAACTTTTTCTAAAGTATTAAAAAACAACTACTTCAAATTCTCCACCTTTAAAATATCCGTTGAAAATAACAAAGGACAAATGTATAAATCACATTAACTTGCCTTTGACAAACGTTGGACAATTTTCCGCCCCGATAGCGGCAAGTATAACTAAAAAAATTTTTTTTATTTTTTATCCGATTATTAAAACTTAGAATTCAGAATACTTATTAACTATTCCTTGTAAATAAAATAAAATGTGCTGGTAAAACTATACCCATATTTTAATATATTTGTTACAATTATTGTAATTAAACAGGAGAAATGAAAAAAACAGTACATATCATCGATGATGAATTAAGTATCAGAATGTTACTTGAGAATTTTTTAGGAAAAACATATAACGTTAACACTTCCAATGATGGCATAGAGGCAATAAAATCGCTTGAAGAAGGCAACATGCCCGACTTAATAGTTGCTGATATTCAGATGCCTAATATGGATGGATATGAATTTTTACAAAAAGTTAAGGAAAGTGGATTTTTCAAGCATATTCCTGTAATTATGCTTTCAGGCATTGAGAGTAGTGTTGAAAGGGTTAAATGTTTAAAATTGGGAGCAAACGATTATATTGTAAAACCGTTCAACCCAGAAGAATTAGCAATAAGAATAGAAAATCTAATAAGTTAAATTTTAATTCTTTTCCATGGAGAATTCTAATCATTCACCATTACAATTACTATATATTGGAACTAATGAAGGCTTAATTAACGAATTGAGAGACAAAACTGACAAGTTTAACATTACTCAGTTCGATAATGGACTAAAAGCCCACAAATACCTTAATTCCAATGAAATAATTGATGCAATAATTTGTGAGGTACAGATTGGTGGCATGAATGTATTAGAATATGTAACTCTCATAAGAGGAAATCAAAACTTTACAAAAACTCCGATTATTTTAGTAGCGTTTGAAAAAAATAATGAATTCCTGAAAAAAGCACTTGCTGCAAAAGGAACTATTGATGATTTATACTTCCCTCCAATTAAAACCGATCAATTATACTCCCGGATTCTTTCAATAAAAAAATATTACACTGAAATAATAGACAAGAAGATTACGAAGAAGGAGAAGTATGAGTATAAAATTCCATTTCTAAAAAGAACTTTCGATATAATTGTCTCATCCATAGTGATTTTACTAATTTCACCTATTCTGATAATCGTTGCCCTAGCAATACGTCTTGAATCGAAAGGACCGATAGTTTACAAAAGCAAAAGAGTAGGTACAGGCTACAAAATTTTCGATTTTCTAAAATTCAGATCGATGTATACTGGTGCAGATGCCAAATTAGCAGAATTGAAGCATCTGAATCAATATTCAAATAATAAAACTGAAAAAGATGAAAACAACAATATAGATAATAATTGTCAGGATTGTGCTAAATTACCCGAAGGTCAATACTGTTCACCTCTATTGTATATAAAAGGACAAAAGATTTGTGAGAGTTATTATTTTAAGTTGAAGAAGGAAAAAGGAGATTCTGCTTTTATTAAAATCTCTAACGATCCCAGGATAACTAAAGTAGGTAACTTTATTAGAAATACTTCCATCGATGAACTACCGCAATTGATAAATGTGCTTAAGGGAGATATGTCGATAGTTGGTAACAGACCTTTACCAATGTACGAAGCGGAGTTATTAACATCCGACGACTGGAGTTTACGTTTTATGGGCCCTGCAGGTATAACCGGTTTGTGGCAGGTTGAGTTACGAGGAAAGAAAGGTGTAATGTCGGAAGAGGAAAGGAAAATGCTTGATAATCAATACGCTAAGAATTATTCTTTTTGGGGTGATATAAAGTTGATATTACGTACAATACCTGCCTTATTTCAGAAGGATAATGTTTAAAATTTATGTGTTAAAAAATTATTAATAAAATATTGAGTATCACAGTTTATTATAAGTTATATATTAGTAGTTTGGACAATTATTTAATTAGAAGACAGACCAAAAAAATGATTAAATCAGCATCAGGAACCATATTAACCAACACAATGTTGCTAATTATTATACTGTTTACTAGTGTGAATTTGTTTGGTCAGATAGCGAATACTGGCAGAGACCAATTATTCAACCCTCTTACAGATGATATTACCGAAAGGCTTCCTGCTCTAAATGTGCTTATCGATTCTGCAGCACATAACTCTCCAGATATGCTTTATGAAGAATTAAAGGCTGATTACTACAGATATGAACAAATTTCTGCAGCGAATGAATGGCTTGATATGTTAAGTTGGAATGTAGATTTAAACTTTGGAAAATGGGATTATTGGGACTATCAGGAACAAACAAAAGATCCTTATTTCTATAACAGCCAATCATGGAGAACTAATTTTGCTTTTGCTTTTTATGTTAGAATGCCACTAAGAGTTTTTATTGACAGAAGAAACAGAATAAATAAGCAAAAGAAATGGATCGAGATATCATTAACTCAAAAGGAAATAAATCGAAGGTTTTTAGCTGACCGGGTAATAACTATATATAATGATTTAGTTAATTATCAAAATCAAATCAGAATATATAATGAATATCAGGGCTTTACAATGTCGCAAATGCAAATGGCAAAAAATGAATTTCTAAATGGAGAAATAACAACGGCCGAATATACAAGGCTCAAAGAGATTCAAATTAGGGGCTCTATTGACTATACTAAGGTTATTGCAGAATTCAAGAAAAATTATGATGCCCTGGAGATTATTACAGGAATGCACTTTAATCTGATTACGATAATAAGATAAGATAATATGGATATTGGTCAGTTTATAAAACTATTTAAACGCAACTTGGTAATACTAATAGCCATTCCACTATTACTGGCAGCTGTTGTATATGTTTTTACCAGAAATCAAACTCTGATATATGAATCAGAAGTATTGATATATACTGGTATTACAACAGGATATTCCATTGAATCGGAAACACAACAAACAACCAACTTCTTTACTACCAGTGCACAGTTCGATAACATTATAGCAATGTTAAATTCGAGACAAACCATTGTTTCAACCTCAATATGGCTTCTTGCTCAGGATTTATCACTCGATCAATATAATAATCAATACATTTCTCAGGATCATTTTAATAAACTACAATCATTTATACCAAAAAGAGTTAAAGATTTAGTTGTTAAACACAATAAGTCAGGAATTGAAAGAGAAAAAGAGGAGCAAATAAAAAATCTGGAAAAGGAAATTACATCTCTCGAGAGAGAAATTACCAAAAAGAAAAATATAGCAGCTCAAAATAAAACACGACAAGATGGCTATGTTGATCCTGCTTATGAATCAGCAGCTGGTGTTGGTAAACAAGAACCAGTTACAGAAAATAATAATGATAATTATATCTTTCATGAGGTTCAGCAGGGAGAATCAATATCAGAATTAGCTAGCAGGTACGGAGTTTCCAGAGGTCAGTTAATGCAAATGAACAATTTGACTTCCGATGATCTTTCTAGTGGGCAATCGCTGATGATTAAGAAAAATACTCCTTCCACAATAACATCAAAATATCACACGGTTAAAAGAGGTGAAACACTATACTCCATAGCAAAGAGATATGGCATAAATATCAGTAAGTTAAGAGAACTTAATAATTTGAACAACAGAGCATTAAGTCCGGGACAAAAAATAATTATTGAACAAGGATATAATACAAGTTCTGATGGTGATAATACATATGATTATGCTGTTAAACAAGTTTCTCCGGATGTTGTTATTTCTACAACACCTCCTGTTTTAAACAATGTTGATAAAAATGATGAAAATTATACAGGAAATAAAGTAGTTACAGCATTTGGAGAAGGAAAAGGAATATTCTCAAAAGATCCAATTACTCCACCTGGCGTTAGCCCTGAAGATTTTCAAAAAACCTTTAATAATTTATTATCTTTTTATAGTGCTAATGACAGTAATTTTATATATGGATTATTACATTATGGACAACACCCGCACTATAGTATAGCAAAGATATCTGAACTTCAGGTATATAGGGAGAAGAATAGTGACATGGTGAAGATTATCTATTCTGCAGATGACCCTGGTATTTGCCAGCAAACACTTAAAATAATTTCGAAAGTATTTATGAAAAATTATAAAATGCTTCGCGAAAATGAAACTAATTTAGTTATCAAATATTTTGAAGAACAGGTTACATTGGCAGATAAAAAATTACAGGAAGCTGAAGATCGACTGCTTAAATTCAACATGAAAAATAATATTATTAACTATTACGAACAAAGTAAATATATTGCTTCGCAAAAGGAAGATTTGGACTTATATTATCAAAATGAGCAAGTTAGAATGGCATCTTCTTCATCTGCATTAAGGGAACTTGAAACCAATTTAACAGCCCGAGATAGTATATATCTGAAGAGTGACGGAATAAACCAAATGAGAAAGGAATTGGCCGAAATTTCCGAAGCCATAGTTATAAATGAATTATCTGAAAGTTATGACGAAAGGACAAAAAATAAGATAAACTCTTTAAGATTACGACAAAAGGAGTTGAAAGATAATATCAAATTATATGTTGATCAACTATATTTATATAGTCATTCAACACAAGGTATGCCAATTAAAACTCTTCTCGAAAGCTGGTTAACAAATACGCTTAGTTATGAAGAAGCGAAGGCAGCATTAGTTGTTCTGGCAAGGCGTAAAATGGACTTTGTAAGGACATACCAAAAGTTTGCCCCTCTGGGAGCTATGTTAAAGCGTATTGAACGTGAGATTAAAGTTGCAGAACAATCCTACCTGGAATTATTGAAAAGTTTAAATGCTGCAAAAATGAAACAACAACGCCTTGATATGTCTACTAATATCAAAGTTGTGGATCCCGCCTTTTTCCCAATTTCTCCAAAAGCTTCAAAAACTAAAATTTTAATTGCTGCAGCATTTCTATTTGGATTACTACTTGTAGCATTTACTATTTTAATTCTCGAATATTTTGACTCCTCTGTTAAAAGTCCAAATAAAGTAAAATACGAAACAAAACTTCAACTTGCGGGAGCTTATCCGCGCATAGGTTCAAAAGCACAAGCCAATGAACTTGCTATGATTACCAATCGACTGATTGACATGATCATACAAAATATTAAACTTGGTTTTACTAAAGAAAAACCAGAAGATAATAAACCAAAAATAATACTCCTCATTTCAACTCAGGATAAAACCGGCAAGACGTTAATAGGTCAGAAAATTGTGAATCGTCTAAGGGATATGGGTCAAAATATACTTTTCGCCAATTATAGTAAAGTTAACGACACTTCAAAAATTGACGAAGATTATAATTATTCATATACTTATAAAATTGATAGCAATTTTATCGATTTAGAAACAATTCCTCAACTACTTGATGGCAAAAATATCCGTAAGGAAAATTATGAGTATGATTATATATTTATTGAATTACCATCAATAGTATATAATAATTATCCGTTGAAGTTAATAAGCAAAGCAGACAGTATACTTTTTGTGATCTCTGCGGCAAATAGTATACAATCGGCGGATAAGAATGCTTTAGAAACATTTAAGACTTCGTCAAACATAGAACCTGTAGTAATTCTTAATGAGGTTGAATTATACAATCTTGAAGACTTACTTACGTCTGTTCCAAAAACAAGACGTCAGGCTGCAATTAAGGGTATTAAAAATATTCTTAACTATCCCTTGAAATACAAAATTAAAATTAAAAAAGAGGATTAAATAAGGTGGCAAATTTAGCAACTAAAATACTAAAGAATAACAATTTCCTTTCTTTAGCCAATAATGGTTTGGTTGCTGTCCTTGCTTTTTTTAGTTTTATGATTTTAGTGCGTAGTTTACCTACTGACGATTTCGGTAAATGGGTTCTGTTTTTAACTACCGCTAACTTTCTCGACATGCTCCGATTTGGAATTACAAGTACGGCAATGGTTCGTTTCTTATCTGGTGCAAATAAAGAAAAAGGTAAAGAGTTAATTGGCTCTAACTATCTTATAAATTTTGTTAGTTCAATAATTCTCATATCGATTACATTAATAGTAAGTTTCTATTTTAAGGAAACTGTTTCTGATTCAGGTTTCTCATTGTTTTTTGAATGGTTTCCATTGTTTGCAATAGTTAATCTGCCTTTTAATAATGCCCTATCTGTACTTCAGGCCAGACTCCGTTTCGACCTTATACTTTTAATAAGAATTATAAATGTAGGGATTTTCATGCTATTTCTTTTGGTAAACTATTTCTTTCTTAAATTAGGTTTATTGGAAATAACCTGGGTATTTATCGCTACAGCATTATTTACATCAATAGTAACAATGATTTTCAATTGGGATGGAATTCGATATATATTCCATGCAAAAAATTCTGCCAACAAAATAATATTAAATTTCGGAAAGTATACTACAGGTACATTAATTGGAAGTAACCTATTAAAAAGTGCCGACACCTTTATTATTGGTTTGAGTCCATTTTTGGGAACTACCGCAGTTGCACTATATAGTATTCCTCTAAAGTTAACAGAAATTATTGAAATACCCGTAAGAAGCTATGCTATGACAGCATTTCCAGGAATGTCTAAAGCAAGTATTGAAGGGAAAAAGGAAGAAGTAAAACGCTTATATTATCAAAACGCTGGTGGTTTGCTTTATATGTTAATTCCTGTCATGATATTTTGTTTCATTTTTGCAGAAGAGTTTGTTACTATTCTAGGTGGGGCAGAATACACTCAAACTGCAGGTATTTTTAGAATATTCTGTTTCTATGGCCTTTTGTTGCCTATTGACAGACTAACTGGTGTAGCACTTGATAGTGTTAATTTACCAAAACAAAATTTTATTAAAGTAATCTATATGACCTCAGCAAATATCATTGGTGACGGTATTATGGTATTTGGAATTTATTATTTAGTTTTGTTAATATCGGGAATTACTCTGTTATTCTCTGGTATTGATAATATTGATACTTTGATAGCACTTATAGCAAATTACACAAATATTACAATACTTGAATTAGTAGCTGTAGTAACACTTTTATTTTCAATAATAGGTATATTAGTGGGGTTCAACTACTTAAATAAAGAACTTGACTTAAAATTCAGAAATATTTTCACAGGAGGTATTTCGTTTTTTAGCGTATTTATTAATAAAGTATTAGCAAGAAAAAATATTTAAAAAAAATTATTTTTAAAGCAAAAAAACAATAAAGAATGCTTGAATCATTAAAGCGAAAACGTGGTGCACACAAACTAGAACATCCTTTAGTTATTGCCATATTGTTTATGGTGGCAGTAGTTGCAGGAGTTTTAATTGCAAAAGGTGGCGTTAAAATTGCTGTAATGATTGTAGCTATGCTACCTGTTCTGTTTTTCCTTAACAGAGTGTTTAATAACCCACCGGTTGGGATTTATACACTTTTAGTTTTTGCATTTATTGCCATTGGATTAACTCGCTATATTCAGAATGTTCCTTTGGGACTAACAATAGATGGCTTTTTAGTGTTAACGATATTAGGTTTTTTCTTTAAATATTTCAATATTAAAATAGATTTCCAACAAATAAACCGAGATATTGTTTACCTATTATTCTTTTGGTTCATATACATAGTAATGGAACTAGGTAATCCACAGGCATTAAGCCGTACAGCCTGGTTTTATGCAATGCGAGGAGTGGCTCTTTATCCACTTCTACTAATACCTATTGCTTTTTTTACTTTTAACCGACTTCGTTATGTGATGGGGTTCCTGTATTTATGGGGGGTATTTACAATATTAGCTACCATTGTTGGTTTAAAACAACAATATATAGGACTTGATTACGCTGAACAATTTTGGATAGATACTATAGGAGGAGTTACTCACATAATCCTTGGAAAATTAAGAATATTTTCATTTTTCTCTGATGCCGGTCAGTTTGGTGCAGCCCAGGCCGCAGCAGGGGTTGTTGGAATTCTTGTTGCCTCAACTATTAAAGGTTTAAGGAATAAAATTTTCTTCATTATCATGGGAATTATGGGTATTTGGGGAATGTTCCTGTCGGGTACTCGTGGTGCAATGATTGTGCCTATGATTGGAGGAGTAGTTTATATTATTCTTCGGAAAAATCTTAAAGTAATACTAGTAGGTGGTTTTTTAATGACTGTAATATATGTGTTTTTCGCTCATACTTATATAGGAGAAAGTAACTATAACATAGCCAGGATGCGTACAGCATTCCGGCCATCAAATGATGCTTCTTACCAGGTTAGGTTGGAGAATCGCGCAATTCTAAAAGATTATCTTGCAAACAAACCTATTGGAGGAGGTGTAGGAAGTGCAGGAAACTGGGGACAAAGATTTTCTCCACAAGGCTTTCTTGCTAATGTTGCCACTGATAGTTGGTATGTACAAATTTGGGCAGAAACTGGAATTATAGGTTTACTTATACATGTATTCATACTTACTTATATTATTGTGAAAGGTTTTTATCTGATTTTGTTTAGAATTAGAAATCCTGAATTAGCTGGAATATTAGGGGCCTTACATGCTGGTTTTGCCGGAATTATGGGGGCGAGTTATGGCAATGGTGTACTTGGACAAATACCTACCGGACCTATAGTTTATTTAAGTTGGGCTTTTGTATTTATGGCGCTCCAATTCGACAGAGAATACGATTATCTTAAAGAGAAAGATATTACCCCAACCTCATTATTCACCAAAACTTAAATATATTGTCATGGAGAAAAAATCAAATAACTTGCCTTTAGTATCTGTTGTTACAGTTAACTACAATCAAACAAAGGTAACAGCAGAATTTCTAACCTCCATGAGTAAAATCACTTATCCTAATACAGAGATATTCGTTGTTGATAATGCCTCCCCTATTGATGATTCTGATAGTTTAAAAGCTGAATTCCCTGATATAAATTTATTAAAAAGTGATAAAAACCTTGGATTTGCAGGTGGAAACAATCTTGCTTTACCCCACTGCAAAGGGAAATATGTATTATTTATTAATAATGATACAGAAGTTGAAAAAGATTTTCTCGAACCATTAGTTGAAGTTTTGGAAAACGATCTAACTATCGGGATGGTAAGCCCAAAAATCCAGTACTTTCATACAAAAGACACTTTGCAATTTGCCGGTTTCACAAGGTTCAATATGCTGACAATCAGAAATTTTGCCATTGGATATGGAGAAGTTGATAAAGGGCAATATGATGTAACATGTGAAACAGGTTCTATTTTTGGCGCAGCAATGCTTATACCAATGAAAGTAATTGAGAAAGTTGGAATGATGACAGAAATATTTTTCCTGTATTACGAGGAACATGACTGGGCAGCACATATAGAAAAAGCAGGATATAAAATATACTATCAGGGAAAATCTTTGGTATTACACAAAGAGTCGATATCTACAGTAAAAGATAGCCCTTTTCAAATCTATTATTTAAATAGAGGACGAATTTTGTTCGCCAGAAGAAATACAAAAGGGTTTTACCGATTCTTAACTTTAGTATATTTATACTTTGTTTCAGGACCAAGAATAAGCATCGGGTTCATTTCAAGAGGTCGTTTCGATTTATTTTTTGCTTATTGGAAGTCCGTTTGGTGGAATATTACTCACCGAAAAAACATCATCTTTGGATTACCAAAACTAAAAAGAGTATAAAATGGGTATAGTTAAACTTATTGTCAATATTGCTGAAATTGCTATTTATGTTTATTTCAGTTTTGCTACTCTGTATATTTTAATCTATTCAATCTTCGGTTTATTTTATAAAAACAGAAAAGACGTAAAAGTTAGTAAGCATAGAAAATTTGCTGTATTAATTCCAGGATATAAAGAAGATGCAGTTATTGTAAGCGTTGCTGAACAGGCAGTTAAACAGGATTATCCAAATGATAAATATGAAGTTATTGTAATTGCAGATTCTTTCACGCAAAGCACTCTGGATAAATTAAAACAACTGCCAATTAGATTGGAAGTTGTTGAATTTGAGGTAAGTAAAAAATCGAAAGCCCTTAATTTATGTATGGATAGAATTGGTGATGATTATGATATAGCAATGATACTCGATGCCGATAACGTAATGAAGCCTGATGTGCTCACCAAAATGAATATGGCTTTCGAAAGAGGATTTACTGCTGTTCAAGGGCACCGAACAGCGAAAAATCTAAATGCAAACTTTGCCATATTGGATGCTATGAGTGAAGAGATAAATAATCATATTTTTAGAAAAGGTCACAGAGTATTAGGATTATCTTCAGCATTAATTGGTTCAGGAATGGCTTTAGACTACCATCTGTTCAAATCCACTATGGCTACGGTTGACTCTGTTGGTGAAGACAAGGAAGTTGAATTAAAAATAATTAGAAACCGACATAAAATTGAATATATTCACAACGCCCTAATTTTTGATGAAAAAACTTCAAAATCAGATGTTTTTGTTAATCAAAGAAGAAGATGGATCGCTGCACAATTAGATTATTTTAGAAGTAATTTCTTCGATGGTGTATGGCAGTTAGTAACAAAAGCTAATGTTGATTATTTCGACAAAGTTCTACAAATGATAATGCCTCCGCGTATTATCCTTGCCGGAGTATTATTCCTAGCATCACTAATTTCATTGATATTCAACTTTTTATCAATAAATTCGATTAGCAAGATTTTCTATAGCGATTATCAAATGTGGAGTTTATTATTTGGGCTAACAGCATTTTCCCTTTTTATTTCAATTCCACGTAAATTCTATAACAAACAAACATTTATTGCTCTTTTAAGGATACCGCATGGCTTTATATTAATGATAATAAGTTTGCTCAGAATAAAAGGAGCTAGCAAAAAATTTCTTCATACAACTCATGATCATGTTGAAGATTCAAAACATAATTAAATAATTGATTATGCCTCCGGTAAATAAATTCCCATTAGTTTCAATAGTTTCTGTTAATTTTAATCAGGCTGATGTTACTTGTGCTTTACTGGAATCATTGAATAAAATTACATATCCAAATATTGAAGTAATAATTATTGATAATAACTCCACTGAGGATGACCCATCTGTTATAAAACAAAAATATCCAAACATCATTTTTATTGAAAATCCAATAAATTATGGATTTGCCGCAGGAAATAATTTTGGGCTAATGCGTGCCCGCGGTGAATATGTGATGTTATTAAATAATGATGTTGAAGTACCACCAGGCTTTCTCGAACCTCTAGTAAATAAACTTGAAAAGAATAAGGATATAGGTGCTGCCAGTCCGCTAATTAAATTTTATTACCAACCCGACACTATACAGTATGCCGGGTATACCCCAATTAATCCTATCACAATGAGAAATGCCTCTATCGGTTATTGGGAGAAGGATCGCGGTCAGTATAAAGAAGATCGGGAAACAGCATATTCTCATGGTGCAGCAATGATAGTACCTATGAGGGTTATAAAAGAAATAGGATTAATGTCTTATATTTTTTTCCTCTATTACGAGGAAGCCGACTGGTGTGCCAGAATTAAAAAAGCAGGATATAAAAACTATTATGTTGGAAGTACTTTTGTCTACCACAAAGAATCGGTTTCCACAGGAAGAATAAGTGCATTGAAAATTTACTATCAAAACAGAAATCGTATTGTTTTTATGAGAAGAAATATTGAAGGCAAAGACTTTTATTTGGGAATTATGTACCAGTTATTCATAGCAATTCCGAAAAATGCATTTAAATTCCTTTTAAAAGCCAAATTCAAATTGTTCTTTGCTTATTACAAGGCAATTGGATGGAATTTGAAAAATATTTTTTCACCGGAAATTCATGAGAATCCAATGTTGTAAAACTAAATATATGATTATGAACTACTTAATTTATTTAAATTATATTATTTATGTAATCATAAGTTTCTCAACATTATACATTTTTGTATTTGCAGTTGCCGGACTTTTTAATTTCAGGCAGAAAAAACCAAAGGATGATTTGCAGAGAAAATTTGCAATTCTTATTCCTGGCTATAAAGAGGATAGTGTTGTTGTAGAAGTAGCTAAAGAGGCACTCAAACAGGATTATCCCAAACACCTCTTCGATATAATTATTATAGCTGACGGATTTCATCAACAAACTATCGAAAAACTTAGTGTTCTTGATTTAATATTAATAGAAGTTGAATTAGAATTTAGCACAAAATCGCGCGCATTAAACGCTGCTTTACGATCACTAGATAAAAAGTATGATATAGCTATAATACTTGATGCAGATAATTTAATGGAAAAAGATTTCCTTAAAAAAGTAAATACTTCATTTGCAGCAGGAAATAAAGTTGTACAAGGCCATAGAGTTGCAAAAAATATGGATACTTCCTACGCAATACTCGATGCTGCAAGTGAGGAAATAAATAATCATATTTTCAGAAAAGGTCATAGAGTATTAGGATTATCCTCAGCATTAATAGGTTCTGCCATGGCTTTTGATTATGAATATTTCTACAATATGATGAAAAAAGTTGAAGTTGTGGGAGGTTTCGACAAAGAAATAGAAATATTAACACTTGAAAAGAAAATTAAAATAGAATATCTTCCAAATGCTTTTGTCTACGATGAAAAAGTACCTAATGCGAAAGTATTCTCAACACAGAGAAGAAGATGGCTTTCGGCACAAATACATTTTTTTGGAAAGAGTTTCATTCCTGCAACTAGAGATTTATTTTTAAAAGGAAATTTTGATTTGTTTAACAAAGCAATACAATTTATACTGATACCCAGAATTCTACTGCTTGGAATATTATTCTTATCGAGTATATTTTCTCTATTTTTTGCCACAACTATTATTACTATTCAGTGGTTGTTATTACTCACTCTATGTATATTAACATTTATTATTTCTACTCCATTGTATATGTATAATATGAAAACAGTTGTGGCCTTATTGAAAATACCTTCTGGTTTTTACCATATGTTTATATCTTTACTTAAAATTAAAGGAGCAAATAAAAAGTTTATTAATACTAAACATACATATAATGCATTTCAAAAAAAGTCAAAGAAAAAAGTTAACTAGAATTGAATTTACATCATTTTAGAAATTACAATCATTATTTCTCAATTATTTACTTAAACATATTAAGTATTAATGATTATTTTTTCTTAACATTAAGGAATAAATTATGTAAATTAGTTTTTTTAATATTTCGAAATATTAAATTGTGAATTTAAAACTATAATCAAAGATTTTATAAATATAACTTACAAATGAAAATAGCAATTGAAGGCCAGAGGCTTTTCCGCACAAAAAAACATGGTATGGACATGGTTGCTCTGGAGTTAATAAACGAACTGCAGAAGTTGGATCATGAAAATGAATATGTTGTATTTGTAAAGCCGGATGAAGATACAGCAACACTTAAGGAAACAGCAAACTTTAAAATTGTTCAACTTGGTGGAGGCCCCTACCCTACATGGGAACAATTTGCACTACCTAAGGCTGCAAAAAAAGAAGGTTGCGATATATTGCATTGTACCAGTAATACAGCTCCTGTAAACCCTGGTATGCCATTAATTGTTACTCTTCACGATATCATATACCTTGAAGGAATTAGTATTTTTAAAAAGGGAGGAACCTGGTATCAAAAATTTGGGAATATGTACCGCAGATATGTAGTTCCTGCTGTTGTTAAAAAAAGTGATAAGATAATTACTGTATCAAAATTTGAAAGAAACAGGATTAAAGACTTCTTTGGTTTTCCCGACACTGACAATCGTTTAGTTGCAGTGTATAATGGTGTAAGTGAACACTTTAAACCTGTTAAGGATAAGGAAGAATTAGATAGAGTAAAGAATAAATATAATCTTCCCGAAAGGTTCTTTTTCTTCCTAGGAAACACCGACCCCAAAAAAAACACTCCTGGTACCTTAAAAGCATTTAGTGAATATTTGAAGAAAACAGGTGAGGATGTATATTTAGTAATGCTTGATTATGAAAAACAAGAACTTACAAAAATTTTGAGTTCGATAGGAGATCCGGGATTAATTGACAAAATTTTATTAACAGGATATGTGGTTAATACTGACTTGCCCTCCATTTATAACCTTTGTGAGATATTTTTATATCCCTCTCTTAGAGAGAGTTTTGGAATCCCAATGCTTGAAGCAATGCGCTGTGGGGCACCGGTAATTACCTCAAACACCTCTTCTATGCCTGAGGTAAGCGGGAATGCTGCATATATTGTTGACCCTCATAAACCGGAGGAAATTACAAAGGCTATAATTGAAATTCAAAACGATAAAAACCTAAGGTCCGAGTTAATTGCTAAAGGACTAAAACAAGCTGAAAAATTCTCATGGAAAAATATGGCTAAAGAAGTTTTAGAACTCTATAAAGAGGTATATAATAATAATAAAAACTAATCATTATGATCAAAGGAAGGGATATAATAGTTTACGGTCTTCAGGCATGGGATTTTAATATCGCTAGTACTTGCAAGTATACCGCCATTGAAATGGCTAAAAATAATAGAGTCCTATATGTAAACCCTCCAATGCAAAGAAGTTCTGCACTTTTCCAAAAAAACGATCCTGCGATTAAAAAGCGTTTAAGAATTAACAAAGGATTAGAACCTGATTTAGTACAAGAGGATAATAACTTATGGGTTCTTTATCCTAGAACAGTAGTTGAATCAATAAATTGGATTAAATCGCCTGCAATATTTAATTTTTTCAATAAGATTAATGATAAAAGATATGCCCGCGAAGTTAAAAAGAACATTGAAAAACTTAATTTCAAAAACTATATTCTTTTTAATGATAACTCAATGATTACCGGGTTCTATTTTAAGGAAATGCTCAAACCTACAGTTTTTGTATATCTCCTTCGCGATGCTGTTATTCTTGTCGATTATCATAAACGTCACGGTAGCCGACTTCAACCTCTTATTATTGAAAAAGCTGATGTAGCAGTTGCAAATTCTGATTTCTTTGCCGACTATTGTCGTCAGACAAATCCAAACTCTCACATGATCGGACAGGGTTGTGACTTAACATTATATAATGATGAGGATGGCACTTTATCAGTACCAGATGATTTAGCGTCAATAAAAAAGCCAATAATAGGGTATGTCGGTTTCCTTACAAGCATTCGACTTGATATTGATGTTCTCGTTCATATAGCTGAACAACGACCAGAATGGAGTCTTGTTTTGGTTGGACCTGAAGATGAAGATTTTGAAAACTCTAAACTTCATAACCTCAGCAATGCATATTTCCTTGGAAGAAAAAACCCTGAGGAACTTGCTGCTTATATAAAGGGCTTTGATGTCGCATTAAACCCACAGAAAGTTAATGATATTACAGATATCAACTATCCACTGAAAATTGATGAATATCTGGCAATGGGTAAACCAACAGTTGCAACAAAAACAACTTTCATGGAGTATTTCAAAGATCATACTTATCTTCCGGTAACCAAAGAAGATTATATAACTGAAATTGAAAAAGCGTTGAAAGAGGACAGCCCTGAACTTCAAAAAGACAGAATCGCTTGTGCAGGAGAACATACATGGGAAAACTTCGTAAATAAGATTTATAAATATATAGAAGAAATCGAATTAACAATTAAATAATAATGATTTCCGGAAGAGATATAATAGTGCATGGACTTCAGTCGCTCGATTCTACAATTGGAAGTAATTGTGTAAATATTGCAAATGAGTTTGCCAAGTCTAATAGAGTTCTATATGTAAACTACCCAATTGACAGAATTACTTCACTTAGATCTGGTAATAATCCTTTAGTTAAAAAACGTAAGGAGATACTCTCAGGCAAACAACCTGATTTAGTAAATGTTACAGAAACGATGTGGAACCTTAATCCTAGAACTACTCTAGAGTCCATTAGTAAAATTAACTATCGTCCGTTATTTAATTTTTTAAATAAGATTAATAATAAACGTTATGCAAAAGAAATTCAAAAAGCGATAGACAAACTTGATTTTAAAGACTATATCATATTTAATGACAGTGATTTCTATAGAGGCTTATACTTTAAAGAATTATTGAATCCAGCCATGTGTATTTATTACACTCGTGATAATATGCGTGCTACAGATTTTTTTAAGAAAAATGGAGGATACTATGAAGATAAATTAATGGCAAAATCTGATTTGGTAGTTTCAAATTCTGTATACCTAAACGATATAGCAAAAGCAAGTAACCCCAACTCGGTATATGTTGGACAAGGATGTGATGTCAGTCTTTTCAATAAAGATCTCATAAAGGATATTCCTGAAGATATTGGTAAAATTAATAAACCAGTCATCGGATATATAGGAGCCTTAAAAAGTTCCAGACTTGATATTGAAGTTCTAGAATATATTGCCATTAGCAAACCTGAATGGAGTGTTGTACTTGTGGGCCCTGAAGATGAAAAATTTAAAGCAAGTAAGTTGCACAATATGAGTAATGTATATTTTCTTGGCTCAAAAAAAGAAACAGAATTACCAAGGTACTTAAATTCATTTGATGTTGCTTTGAATCCACAATTATTGAATGAACTTACTATCGGCAATTATCCTCGCAAAATAGATGAGTATCTTGCAATGGGGAAGCCTGTTGTTGCTACTCTAACAAGGGCTATGGAAGTATTTAAGGAATATACTTATCTTGCAAAGGATAAAGAAGGGTATGTTGAACTAATATCAGAAGCACTTGAAAACAATTCAACCGAGAAATCAACTTCAAGAATTAATTTCGCTCGAAAGCATACATGGGAAAATAATGTAAAGGCAATTTATAAATCTATCTCTGAAACTAAATAACTATGGGATTAAAAGAAAAAATAAAATCTAATCCTAAATTGCAAAAGTTAGCTATTTGGGCACTATCTCCAAAAAATCAGGCAAGACCACGATTGTGGGTTAGAATGTTTGTAAATCCCATACTAAATAAACGTGGAAAGGGTTCAATAATTCGGCGCAGAGTAAGGATGGATATTTTTCCTTATAATAAGTTCAGTCTAGGTAAATATTCCACGATTGAAGATTTTTCAACAGTTAATAATGGAGTTGGCGATGTTTTTATAGGAGATAGAACAAGACTTGGAATGAGTAATGTAATAATCGGCCCTATTAAAATAGGAAACGATATAATGTTTGCGCAAAATATTGTTTGTTCAGGTTTAAATCATATATACGAAGATATAAATACTCCCATTGCAGATCAGAATGTAACCACCAACCTTATTACAATTGAAGACGAAGTTTGGATTGGTGCAAATGCTGTTATAACTGCAGGAGTAACTGTTGGTAAGCACTCTGTTGTTGCTGCAGGTTGTGTTGTTGTAAAGGACGTCCCTCCGTATTCAATTGTTGGAGGTAATCCGGGCAAAATACTTAAAACATATAATCCCGACAGTAAACAGTGGGAACGTACAGTTAAATAACATTGTTAATTATAAGCAAGTAACTATGAATAAAAGCTTTATAACTAATAAAACAATCGCATGGTAAAAATAATAACATTTTTAAGATACTCCATCGACTTTATCAAACATGGTGAATTCAGGTATATTCTGTCTTCAATTAGATATATACTAACTGGAAAAACCACACGAAAAACAAGATATTACAAAAGTAGTTTAGGAACTTTCATAGTAAGAAAAGGTACATTAGACTTTCAATTTGCTAATTATGCCTACGAATGGAACGTTAAAAAGTTTGTTTACAAGCATTTAAAAGATTACGATGTATTTCTGGATATTGGATCACATATAGGTACTTATAGCATTATATCAGCTTTGGAAGGACTTAGAGTTTATGGATTTGAACCTGTTAAATCTAACTATGAAGCATTAGTTACAAATATCAAACTTAATAATTTTGAAAACTTGATTTCAACATATCCCATTGCTTTGGGAAAAACAAATTCTAGTGCTAATTTTACTTTAGACACTGTAAATACTGGCGCATCCCACTTGACAGAGTATAATGATAAAGCAGAATACATTGCTAACCCTGAGTTTGAGGATATTAAGATAGTTAAGTTTGATGATTTTGTAGATAATCTTAATATTGATCCTATTGCAAGTATAATGATAAAAATTGATGTTGAAGGTATGGAAGCCGATGTGCTTTTAGGAGCCACTAATTTTATAAAGATGCATCCTAATCTACTTATCATAATTGAAACTGTTCACAGTGGTAAGGAAAACATTCAAGAATTATTGTCAAGTTTAGCGAACTTTGAATTTATTGAAATTGATGACCTCAACATTGGAGCACGTAAATTAAACTAATTGTATATGAATTATATTGAGATTATTTTTTGGGTATTACTTTTCATTGTTTTTTACGCCTATATTGGTTATGGAATTCTTCTTTTTATACTCGTAAAATTCAAAAGATTATTCTACGGTAAGACAAAAGAAGTTAATGAAAACTACGAGCCCGAAGTTACTCTTTTTGTTGCGGCGTATAATGAGAAAGATTACGTTAATGCTAAAGTGGAAAATTCGTTTAGCTTAGAATATAACCAGAAAAAAGTACGTCAGGTATGGGTAACCGATGGCTCAGATGATGGCACACCTGAAATATTAAAAAAATATTCTGACAAAGGTGTTGAAGTATATCATGAAGATGCTCGTGGTGGAAAAATTGGAGCCATGAACAGAGGTATGAAGTTTGTCAAATCTCCAATCGTTATTTTTTCCGACGGAAATACAATGCTTGGAAAAGAATCCATCCAAAGAATTGTAAATTTGTTTAAGGATCCTAAAGTAGGGTGTGTTTCAGGGGAGAAACGTATTTTTAAGAAAGATGCCGATAGTGCCGTGGGAAGCGAGGGTATTTACTGGAAATATGAATCTAAACTAAAAAAGTGGGATGCCGAGTTGTACTCGGTAGTTGGTGCAGCCGGTGAATTATTTGCCATAAGGACTGAATTATTCAGAGAGGTAGAAAAGGATACTCTTCTGGATGATTTTATTATTTCTTTACGTGTTGCAATGGATGGCTATACAATTCAATATGATCCTGAAGCTTATGCAATAGAAAGTTCATCTGCTAATGTAAAAGAAGAATTAAAACGTAAAATCAGAATAGCTGCAGGAGGAATACAGTCGATAATCAGGCTTAGTCCTTTACTTAATATTTTCAAATATAAAACACTTAGCTTCCAATATATTTCTCACCGAGTGCTACGTTGGACAATTGCTCCTATAGCACTTCCATTTATCTTTATATTCAATTTATTTCTAGCTCTTGATGCAGGAATAACTTCGTTTACAAATATTTATACTTTACTTTGCTATGCTCAAATTGTTTTTTACATTTTTGCAATGTTAGGATGGATACTGGAAAACAAAAAAATTAGTATAAAAATATTATTCATACCCTATTACTTTTTTGTAATGAACTATGCTGTTTACCTGGGGTTTCAGCGATTCTTAAAAGGTCAACAATCGGTTAACTGGGAAAGAGCAAAACGTGGATCATGAGGAAATTAGTCATTTCAATAATAATTATTCTTTTTTGCCCTGCTGCATATATTATGGCACAGCAATGCGATATTACTATTGAGGCTAATGAATTTGTTGTTGATGGAGATAATTTGAGTATCAGCCCAGGTAATACAATATGTATAACAGAATCTCAAAAAGATTTTTTGCTAATAAAAAATATTCATGGTACAGAAACTAACCCAATAACAATAAAAAACAATGGCGGTCAAGTGGTTTTCGATACTGATCATTTCTACGGTATCAAACTTGCAAATTGTTCGTACATAAAGTTTATGGGTAATGGCTCTGAGGAGTTTACTTATGGTTTTAAAATAAAACGTGTTGGGCAGGGAGCAGGATTTTCAATAGATGAGTTAAGTACAAATGTTGAAGTTTCTAATGTTGAAATAAGCAATACTTTAATTGCTGGTCTCTATGCTAAAACCGACCCCGATTGTTCTTTTACTTCCAGCCGTGATAATTTTACAATGTATTCTCTGCATATCCACGATTGCTACTTACACGATATTGGTGATGAAGGAATGTATATCGGGCATTCAAAATATGGACCGGGAGTGCATCTTGAATGTGATGGTAATGATACAATCATATTTCCACATGTTATTAAAGATGTTAAAATATATAATAATGTTTTGGAGCATTTAGGATGGGATGGGATTCAGGTTTCCTCAGCAGATGAAGATTGTAGTATTTATGATAATATAATCCGCTACGATTCTGAGAAAGAAACTACTTATCAAATGTCGGGAATACTTATTGGTGGAGGTTCTAAATGCGATTGTTACAATAATCAAATTATTGATGGCAAAGGTGACGGAATAGATGTGTTGGGCCTTGGTAACTTTAAAGTTTTTAACAACTTAATTGTACGAGCAGGAAAAAATTTTGAACCCGGCGACCCGAATGCATCAAAACATGGTATTTATGTTGGAGATGTATTTACTTTACCGAACTCGGAATATAAATTGTATAATAATACTATCGTTAGTCCCAAATCATACGGTATTACATATAATAACGATGTTGCGCAAAAGGGAATTTTATATAATAACCTAATTGTTGATCCCGGCCAAAAAAGTCAGGGGGAAGTAGCCTTTATAAATAACCAGGTTTCCGCTTCTAAACTGGTGGTTGGAAATAATTTAAACGCTTATGAAATTGATGAAGCCGGTTTTGAAAATGCATCCTCCGATAATTATCAGTTAAGTGAGCAATCAGCAGCCGTTGATCTAGGAAAAAACCTAAGTAGTGAAGGCATAACATTCGATATCCTTAATAATTCGAGACCGTACAATACTTTTTTCGATATAGGGGCTTACGAGTTCCGTCCCATTGGAATAGGTGAAGAATTTGGTAGTAAAATAATAGTTAGTGATGTCTTTCCAAATCCTTCACAAAATACTGCATGGGTATCTGTATTTCCCACAAATGCCGACATCTACAGTTTTGTATTATTCAGCATGGAAGGTAAAAGACTAATGTCATTCTCCCGGTTTTGTTATGCAAACACTGATAATAAAATTAAAATTAATCTGGAAACTATTAAGTCTCAGGCATGTATATTACAAATTAAAACTACCAATACAACTATAAATCGCAAAATTATAATCGAATAAACTGTGACATGAACTCATTTATAAAAAATAATTTGTCGGATTCCAATGCGCGATTAATAAAACAAATTTTCTTGCGACTTAGGGGATTATTCTACTATGGAAATAAATATTATTGCAATATTTGTAATAAATCGTTTAGAAAGTTTTTGGATGGTGGTTTTGACTTGAAGGTGATAAAGGAAAGGGAGATAATAGGAGCCGGAAGACGAACACATATATGCCCAAACTGTCAAAGCACCGATCGCGACCGGCTTATTAAAACGTTCTTCGATAACAATAAAAATCTGATTAATAACAATATAAAACTTCTGCATATTGCTCCTGAACCATCTCTAAACAATTATCTTAGGAAATTATCAAATATCGATTACATTACTGCAGCAAAATATCATGAGGGTATATACTATCCTGAAGATATGGTACTTGTTGATCTTACTGATATGCATTTTTCGGATTCTGAATTCGACTTTATCATATGTAATCATGTTTTAGAACATATTGATAATGATAAACTTGCATTAAGTGAATTATACAGAGTCCTGAGAAAAGGAGGAACAGCAATACTTCAGGTTCCATTTTCAAATAAATTAAGTGAAACCTATGAAAACTCTGATATTAAAACTGAAAAGGAAAGAGAAGAGCATTTTGGTCAATTTGATCATGTTAGGCTGTATGGTAAAGATTTTCCCAATATTTTATCCAATGCAGGTTTTATTTTAAATGTTTATGAGGCTGAAAACAAACTTGATAAAACTGAAATTGAAAGATTGAAACTATTTAAAGATGAACCCCTGTTTGTTGTAAACAAATAAAATAATAATTTTACCCTATGGCTACATTGTACTACGTAAGTATAATTATATTTAGTTTCTCAATACTGGGATTCTTCTTTATCATGCGTAAGAAATCGCATTGGAATAATCTGCTCCAAATAGAACAGAAAAGTGTAGATGAAAATATTAAAGAACTTAATTCCCCTGACAACAACTTTGAGAGAAGGTATCAATCTGAATATGTAGCTATTAAGTCGGATATAAAGCAAACAGAAAGCAATATTTTAAATCTTAAAACAGCAAATAAGAAGGAAGAGGAAGCAAATTATATGAAAAATGTTTTCCTCACTAATGTAAGTAATGAAATAAGGAACCCTCTTAATGGAATTTTAGGTTTTGCAAATTTACTTAAGACTGAGATGGCCCAGTTAAACAGAGATGACTTATATGAGTTTAGCGATAATATTTCTCAAAGTGGAGAAAGTTTACTAAAAATTTTAAACGATATAATTGATATAAGCAGCATAGAGGCCGAGGATATAAGTTTTAATTTAGTACCGTGTAATTTAAAAGAAATAATAAACACATCAATTGAAAATTACAAAAAAGTTGCCCATGACAAAGGCATTGAAATAATTAGCGATAATGACTTCAATTACAGTGTTTTATCAGACAAAGAAACCCTTTATAGGATACTGAATTCAGTAATTGATAATTCAGTTCGCTTCACGGATAGAGGATATGTTAGAATATCGATAAGTAATGACAATGGTAATATTACAATAAAAATTAAAGATACAGGTGTCGGAATAGATACTTCTTACATACCTATGGTTTTTGAGCCATATAGACGCGAAAATCTGGGATATTCAACTAAATATCAGGGTGCCGGTTTAAGTTTACCATTGGCCAAAAAGGCGCTTAATGTAATGAAAAATGATATTAATATTGAATCTCAAAAAGGTTTAGGAACAACAGTAATTATTAATTTAATTGAAACTGCTGATCAAAATATTGAAAAACCAAAAGATGAAAAACCAAAATCCAAATCCAGTAATAGTCCCTGGTATAAAAAAAATATTTTACTTGTTGAAGATGATAAGATAAATCAAATACTGTTTACTAAACTTTTAGTGGGTTGTAATAATCTTATTATTTGTGCTTCAGGAGAAGAAACTCTCGATAAACTTACCGAACTGGTAATTGATCAATTCAATATCGATTTCGTTCTTATGGATATCAATTTACCAGGAAAATACGATGGTATAAAATTGATGCATAAAATTAAAAAAGAATGGAGTATATTTAAAAACAAACCCTTTATTGCCCAAACAGCCTATGCAATGTCGAATGAGAGAGAGAAATTTATAGATGAAGGCTTTGACGAATACCTCTCTAAACCTATTAAAAAAACTGAACTGGAAAATGTAGTGGAAAAAGTTTTAAATTTGTAATCGTTTTACATTTGTTCATCAATTTACCTGGATTCTTAAATTAAAACTTATTTTCCCAAAATGGAACAAAAAATATAAGAGCAATATATGGATAAAATTAATAATCAATAATTTATGATGAAAATAATAAACGGCATATATATTGAATAAAAACTAGAAGTACTATTGAAAATTAATTAAATGAAATTATGAAAGTAAAAGGTCTAAAAATATTACTAATCGAAAATGATGAACTAAATATTAAATTTGTTAAAATTGTATTAGACAGACTGGGTCATAGAAGCGACATTGCAATCAACGGGCAAGTTGGTCTTGATTTATATAAGAAAAATAAATATGATTTAGTACTTATGGATCTTGAAATGCCTGAAATGAATGGTATTGATTCTGCAGTTGAAATAAGAGAATACGAAAAAAAGAATAATCTTAATCCGGTTAAAATTATTGCTGTAACAGCTTATGCTATGGATACCGACCGTCAGAGTTGTTTTAATGCCGGAATGAATGATTTTCTTGCAAAACCATTTTTAGTTGAAGAATTAGTTGAACTTATTAATAAGCACTTTTCAGAAGATAACGAACTGATATCAAATTTGATGATAAATAAAAATTAGATTAATTAAATTGAATTCCTAGAAATACCCTGTTTTAGAAAGAATTATATACTACTTATCGCTCTTTTGTTTAATATCTTCCAAGGATACTTTATATATTAAAGTTGTAAAACCTTCAACCCCTTGCATACCTAGTTTACCAACACCAATAGGAGAAGGTACAATTAATTTGGATTTACCACCTTTTCTCATCATGCCCATACCCTGCATAAAACCTTTTGTATCAAACTCTTCACCATAAGTAACTTCCAATGTTGGTATTTCTGTATCCATATTTGAATACAAAAGTCTACCACTTAAATCGGAAACCTCGAGTCGAATCGTACAAACATCTCCGGTATCAGGTTTAATTCCTCTTCCCTCTTTGGTTTCAATGTAATAAAGTCCTGATGCCTGTGGCAGTGTTGTTATTTCATTTTGTCTTATATACTCGAGTAATTTACTGCGCTCTAACTTATATTTTTCTTGTTGACGCATTAAAACTGATTGTTGATATTCTTCTTTATTTTCTATCTTTTTTACTGCCACATCATAATATAATAGTTCTCCTGGCTCAACAAAATCAGGTATTTTAGGCATTCTGCCTGTTTGTAAATAAAATGAATCAGCAACTACTACAAACGACATAGAATCTCCTACCGACATCATTTGCAATGCATCATATAAATCACCTTTAAAAGTATGATTACTTATCGGAAACGATAATTCTTCATTCATCATTTCACTGTCAAAGATTACTGTATCCGATAAACCGAACTTCATGTTAACAGTAACATAGTCACCTATTTCTGCTTTAACAGTATCATCCGATTGATTATAGAACCTATAGTTTACACCACTATCTGATAATTCGTAACCCGGATATTTTGAGTCAGAACACGATGTAATAAAAAATATACTTGTACTTAATATTATAAGCAACAAAATATGTCTTTTCATAAAATTCAATAATTAATTATTAATAAATCGCTAATAATATGATATTTAGACAAAAAAAGGTCGCTAATTACTATTAAAATAATCAATCAGCGACCTTTAAATTTTATTTATTTGCCTTTTTCTATTCCTAAAAGTTCAAC
This sequence comes from Marinilabiliales bacterium, assembly GCA_002869365.1. Classification (GTDB taxonomy): domain Bacteria; phylum Bacteroidota; class Bacteroidia; order Bacteroidales; family F082; genus BM524. The sequence goes on from PKTA01000152.1 coordinate 42,237, forward strand.
ATCGAATTTTAAAGTAGCATAAGCAGGTATCATACCTCCGGCACCTCTGGCGCCATAAGCTATTTTTGAAGGTATAATTAAAGTTGCTTTACCTCCTACATTCAACATTGCTATTCCTTCATCCCATCCTGGAATAACGCGACCAGCTCCTAATGGAAATTCAAATGGCTGCCCTCTATCTACAGAACTATCAAATTTTGTTCCATCAAGTAAATAACCTGTATAATGTACTTTTACTACATCACCTTTTTGGGGTTTTTCACCACTTCCTTTTTCAGTTAAAATAAAAATTAGTCCTGACTCGGTAGGCTTTTCGGTTATATTATTAGTGGCCAGATATTCATCCAGTATTTTCTGTTCTTCATCTCTTGCTAATTGAGAAGCAGCTTCTATTTCAGCAGCATCTTCTTCTTGCGATTTAACACTAAGTAATCTTATGTTAAACATAATGTTCTCAATGCTATCAAATTCTGCCGGAGTAGCCTTTTGACGGAATAATTTTGTAAATACAGAATCCGTATTGCACGCAAATGTTGCACTATCTCCTTCATGCATTAAATAAATGCCTTCGTACAAATCACCCTTAAATACAGGCTCATCGAGTCGCATTTTAAGAGGCTGAGGTAGTTCATCACTGTTAAATAATACTGTATCAGGTGTTTGATACGTCATTTTCACCTCAATAATATCTCCTTTTACAGGAACTCTACCATCGGGATTTTTTTCATGGAATTTGTACTTCAGTCCATTTTCTGTAGTTTGATATTCGCCATTTCCACTTTCACATGAGGAAATTACAACAGCAAAAACCAATAATACCATTAATCCTAAAAATGTTTTTTTCATCGTTTTTAATTTTAATATCCAACTGTAAACTACTTATTTAATGATGTTTACAGCATTTCACATTATTATTTTTATTATTTATTTATTACTTTTATTTTATAAATCAATGTTGAGCGCGAAGGTATTCTTTTTTGGTCACCTAACAAACCAAAAGCCAGATGAGAAGGTAAAATAATATTTGCCTCACTACCTTTTTTTAACAATAATACAGCCTCTTCAATCCCCGACTCAACTCCTCCATGTCCTACTATAAAAGATTTTACTCCATCCTTTTTGGAGGAATAGACTAAATCACCTGTTATTAAGCGAGTTTCATATTCTAAACTTATATAATCTCCCTTTTTAATAAAGGACCCATTGCCCTCTTTAGTAATTTCGATTCTCAAACCGGAACCTGTTTCTGTCATATTCCAGTTATGCCTTCTAATATAGTTTTCTATATCTTCATTTTCTGTCCTTACCAAATACTTATTTACCTTTTCAAGAGATTTATTTCGTTCATTAACATCTATTTCTTTACTTTTTTTATTGTCAGAAGAACTTTCTGTACAAGAAGCGAAAACAACTATTAGGGCAATAACAGATAATAATTTAAGAAAATTCATTTTTAGTAGGATAATTTCTCTTTATAATCATTAAGAACACTTTTAATCTTCTTTATAACGTCTTCAATTGGCAAATTCATATTTCCCCCTGCAGCATTCCTGTGACCTCCTCCATTAAAATGCTTTCGGGCTAGATCATTAACCGAAAACTCTCCTTTCGAACGAAAACTTAATCGTATTTTGTTATCTTTTTCAGTAACAAGTATTGCAATATTAACTTTATCCATACTAAGAGCAAAATTTACAATACCTTCTGTATCACCTACCTGGTATTTAAATTTTTGTAAATCTTCCTTAGTTAAATAAATCAATGCAGTTTTTAGATTCTTCCAAACAAGCATTCTTTCATTAATAGAATGGCCCAATAAACGAAGTCTGTTCTCTGAAAAAGTATTGTAAATTAAACCATGTAAGTGTCGGGCATCTATTCCTGTTTTTATCAACTTAGCCATTACTTCATAAGTTTTTGAATTATTACAGGAATGGCTGAAGGAACCGGTATCAGTTATGATACAAGTGTATAAGCATTGTGCGATGATTTCATTAATTAATTTCTCATCACCCATTGATACTATAAAATCATAAATTAATTCTCCAGTAGAAGAAGTATTAACATCTGAGATAATATATTCAAAGTTCTCTACTTCAGGATCGATATGATGATCAATAAGCAACTTTTTAGCTTTCGTAGCCTTTAATACATCAGTTACAGATCCAACTCTGGATAATGCATTATAATCAAGGCAGAAAATTAAATCGGCATCAAATAATTTCTGCTTAGCAATCTTAGAATTTTTTTCATAAATAATGAGTTCATCAGAAGAGGGAAGCCAACTCAAAAATTCCGGATATTTATTTGGAACTATAGCATCAACAATTGCCCCTTTTGCCTTTAAATAGTGATATATAGCAAGTGAAGAGCCAATAGCATCTCCATCAGGATTAGTGTGGGTTGTAATAACAATTTTACGATTATCTGAAATAAATTCTTGAATTTCTTTCCTTTGTTGTTTATTCAACATTGCATTTATTTGATTTAGACTGGCAAAGATAAAAATATCGTGTATTTTTGCGAAAATTTTAATTAAACTTAACTATGTCAGGAAATATCACTTTTACAATGATTAAGCCTAAAGCTATTGCCGATGGCCATATGGGTAATATCATTAAGAAAATTATCGAAGGTGGTTTCAACATTAAGGCGTTGAAATACACTCGTTTAACAAAAAACGACGCAAGAAAATTCTACGAAGTACATAAGGAAAGACCATTTTATAACGATTTGGTTGAATTTATGTCATCAGGACCAATTATTGCAGCTGTTCTTGAAAAAGACAATGCAGTAGAAGACTATAGAACATATATAGGATCTACTAATCCTGCTGAAGCAGCCGAGGGTACCATTCGCAAACTTTATGCTACTTCTATCGAAGCAAACGCAGTTCATGGCTCTGATAGTGATGAAAATGCTCTTATCGAATCAGGATTCTTCTTTTCCCAAAGAGAAATGTTTTAGCAGAAACAAAATAATGTTTTTAATGGATGCCTCTTTTATTTAAAGGAGGCATTTTTTTTATTTTGTAGGATTAAATTCCTCAAAACTACCATCCTGATATAGTAGGATAACCTTTTTTAAATCCTTTTTACTATTTCCAACCTCATATTCTGTCATTTTGTCATCATTACTATTCGGTAAAACCTCTATTGGAGTTTGATTTTTTTCTACTTTTTGATCTCCAACAGTATATGGTTTTTTTGATGACTCAGGATTTTTTTTCATAACAGACTTATCAAATTCTATTTCATTTTGTACATGCCTGTTTTCCTTTTCATAATTTTTACTCATTAAAATAGGACCGGTTCCAAACAATAACCAATCTAAATTTAGATCAGGATAATGTTCTTTAAGTTTTAAAACGAAATCTAAACTCGGCTTATTTCTGCCTGATAAAATATGTGAGACAGAGGAGCGCTGCACTCCAATTATATTTGCAAAACCTGATGCAGTCATATTTTGAGTTTCAATAAAACGTTTTATCCTGTCTAACATTTGTAACCTATTTAATTACAAATTTAAACAAATTTGTCCTCATATGTAAACTAAACACGGGAAATTTCTTTGGTTACATATGTAACATTCTTATTTTTTAAAGTATATTATAGTTATTTAACTATTATAACCTGTTTATCTACTATATACGTAGTATAAAATTTTATTGATTTCCATAATCATTTTATTTCATTTATTTAAAGTAATATCTATATAAATGATTTTATATATCTGGTTATCTGTATTTTAACATCATGTTTTTATATTTTATACTGTTGTTTACAAATGTATTCACATTTGTAAACATAATTATAAGTTCTGTATTCTTTTACACACCACGCTTAAATACCTCTATTGCAGTTTGTTATATCGCATAACGTTACATATGTATCATCTAGTAAAAGTATTCTTATAAAAGGTAAACAATCCTTAGGTATGGCTTAGATTAAATTATTTGCCGACTCATTTTGACGTTAAAATGCATGCTTTTATTAGAATAAGTAAGATAAGGTTTCATTTTGAGCATGCACCCCTCCTACTCTATTATAATATTAAAATTGCTGCTAACACTATTATGAATTGAGCATTAATTTTTCAACTAACAAAAATTATGTGCATAAAAAAAAGCCCTCTTGCATTTTGCAAGAGGGCTGTAAATAATTATTCAAACAGTTCAAAAATTCTGAATGTGTTTAATAAATTTTCTACTTGGCACTAACCGAAACACTAGCCGATGCATCAAATCCTTCTGCATTATGTGTTCCTCCGGAAACAGAGCCTGAAATTGTAAATGACCAGGTTCCTGACAATTTGACAAAAGTGTCTGGAATAATCATTTGTTGGTTTTGAACAAATAGTCCACCTGTATAGGTATAACTATTTCCATCAGGTGCTCTTACAACAATTTTTGTAACATTTACGTCATTGGAGGTACAAACCACAGCAAATTCTATTACTTCAACACCACCTACATTACCTGAAATGGATGTTGCATTAAAACTTGGAACATAAGCAGTAGGCTCAACTTTTTCATCATCTTTGTTACACGAGCCATAAATCATAGTCATACTAACAACTGTGATTGCAATTAATTTTAAAATGCTATTTACTTTCATATTAATACATTTTGTGTTTGAATAATATCAAACTGGTTAAAATTCTTTATTCAAATGTATTACACTAAAATAGTGTTATGAAATTATTATTGTAAAGTGTAGGGGTTTAATTACTATTTGGCACTAAATACTTAAAATCTGTAAAAGTTTTCTACATCTTTTCCAGATACTTTAGGAGTCCTTCTCTTTTTCTGGAGGATACAGGAATCATAGTTCCATCTTCTAATATCACGTTTCCTCCAAGTCCCATTTTAGCAAATCGGTTAACATACTTCATATTAACTAAATAAGATTGGTGTACGCGATAAAAACCATATTCCGACAATAATGTTTCAAACTCTTTTAAAGTTTTAGAAATTAATAGTTTACTCTTATTATACAGAAATAGTTCCGTATAATTTTTATCTGATTTACAGTAAGTTATATCCTTTATTTTTATACTATATACTGAGTCAGTTGTATTAATACTAATTCTCTTATCGGGGTTTGATCGGTTTATATTTGTTTGGTAGTTATCGAGTTTTGTATTAATATCCTCATTTTTTGGTGGGTTTAATTCAGCCTTTTCAATGGCATCGATAAGTTCATTGGCATTAATAGGTTTTAGAACATAATCGAGTGCACTTAATTTTATTGCTTTTATTGCATATTGCTCATGGGCTGTAATAAAAATAAAGTTAAAATCGATATTATCAATTTGTTTGAGCAAATCAAAACCACTTCCATCAGGCATTTGAATATCCAGCAAAACCAAATCAGGCTTAAGTTTCCTTATAATACTAATACCTGTTTTTACATTTTCGGCCTGCCCTATTACTTCAACATTATCGCAATACAATTCCAAAATGTTGGCAATAACTTGTCTTGCATTTGGTTCATCATCTATAATAATTGTTCTAAGCATAATATAAATTATTATTATATTCTATATTTAAATGGCAGATAAAAACCTACTCTTGTACCATTAACACCTTCATTTTCAGCAATTTCACTTATAGAAAACTTAACTATAAATTTATGTTTCTTTGCCAGTACTTTTAATCTTTCCCTGGTTATTTCCAGCGCCGAAGATTTATGGTCGGAAAAACTTTCACTGTGTTTTGTTGCAGTTAAGCCTACTCCATCATCAACTACTTCAAAATAAATCTTATCAGGAAAAAGTTTATAGTTAATTTCGATACTTCCCTTACCGTCTTTTTTAAATATTCCGTGTTCTATTGCGTTTTCAATAATAGGCTGCGCCAACATAGGTGGTATCATCATGGTATTCAGGTCAATACCTTCATCAACAAAAATTTTATAAGTAAACTTATCATTATACCTTAGCGATTGAAGTTTAAGATAAAGTTTAAGTGTTTCTATTTCCTTTTCAAACAAAACGAATTCACTCCTACTGTTATCGAGAATCAGGCGAAACAATCTGGCAAAATCAGCAATATACATGCCTGCTTCTTTTACATCCTTTTTAAATACAAAGTTTTGAATTGCCAGCAATGAATTAAACATAAAATGAGGATTCATCTGCAAACGGAATAAGCGTTGTTGAAGTTCTAGATTTTTATTTTTACTGTCTAAATCAAAAATGCGTTGACGTACAACTGCAATTATTATCAGGAAAGTAAAAATAATCACCAGCAACTTAAACCATAGTGTATTGTAAAATGCTTCCCGGAAACTTAATACACTTTCAGCAGTATAAAGCTACCACCTTTCACCATCTCCAATTCTATACTTAAAAGTATAAGTACCTGCAGGCACAAACGAATAACTTATTTCTCGGTATTTACTATCAACATTTACCCAATCTTCATCATATCCTTCCAAAATACACTGATAATAATATCTTTCAGGATTTACTGCATCAGTTGAGCTTAATTCTATTTTAATATTAGTAATATCAGGCGAAAATAATCTGTTGGGTGAAGTATTTAGGTTTGGAAATACTTTTTCATAATTTAGATATAAATTACCAAAAAACGGTTTTGGTATTGATGATCTTTTAATTATATATCCCGGAGAAAAGAGATTAAACCCATTTGTGCCACCAAAAAATAGTTCGCCGGTCGATAATTTTAATCTGCCTTTTGAGAATTTATTCGACTGCAGGCCGCTATGTGACGTATACTGAGTGAATAATTCTTCCACTACATTAAATTTAAATAGTCCTTTATCAGATGTTGCAACCCAAATATTTCCCAGGTTATCTGCCAACAAGGATACTAAACTATAACTTGTTAGTCCGTCTTGTTTTCCATAAGACAAAAAACTATCATTTTCAGGAATATATTTCTGAAGAGTATTGCTAATTATCCAAACATTATCTTCATTATCGATACACAAATCATTAATTGAATTAGAAGTCAGCCCTCTATTGTCTTCAATATCAGAGAAATATGCTTTTGAAGTATCTTCCCTGGGATAATAAATATATAGCCCCCCACTGGTTGTTCCGAACCAAATATTGCCCGAATTGTCTTTTAAAAACCTGGTAATAAGCCTTGAAAGATTTAATCTTGGAAATTTTTCTTTTAATGATTTTAAAAACTTTCCCTTTTCTTTATCAAAAGTAAACAGACCTTGTCCACCCCAAAAACCAATATAAAAATTTCCAAAATCATCCTCAATAAAATCATTATACCAATCCTCTCTTGTGTTAGCGGTATTAAGGCTGAATAATTCAAAATTCATGGTATTTATATTTAGAGAATTAAAACCAATACCTCTCCATAATCCAATCCAAAGTTTATTATTTTCTTCATCCAGGTTAAGGCTTGAAACTTCATTTGCCGACAATCCAGAATTAGATTTATTATAGTGTTGAAAATGCTCATGTCTTGGTGTGAAATAATCGAGTCCATTTTCCTCATACCCAATCCAAAGACCACCTTTTTCATCTTCAGCCACAGCTGTAACATTAACACCTTGCGGACTATTATCGATCCCTGGAATATGAGAGTAAGATCCAAATGGAAATAATTCAGGACTATAAATGCTTAGGCCATTATTTGTTGCAAACCACAAATTCCCATGATAGTCTTCATAAACTTTGTAAACGCTATTGGATGATAAGGAAGCAGGATTATCTTTGTCTTTAGAAAACCAAATAATTTGATCAGCATCAGGGAGATATTTAAATACACCACTCCCACCCGTAAACCACATATTATCATTATTATCTTCAAAAATATACCAGGTTGAAGTTTTAAAGAACTTTTTATAAATCTCTGTTTTCCGGTCCAATATATAAATACCGTCCAAAGCGCTAACCCAAAAAGTGCCTCTGCTGTCCTCATAATAACTAGCAACATCATTCTCTCGCTTTTTATTTATATCCTCCGGATTACTTTTAATAAACTTCAGTTCAGAACTTCCTTTTTTTAAGTATCCCGGATTTAGACCTCTTCCTCCTATCCAAAGTGTAGAATCTCTATCGTAATAAATTGGATGATATCTATAATAAGGTTGATGAGTGGGGGCATGCTTATAGAATCTATCAACTGAATCAGTAAGTATGTTATAATGAAGCAATCCACCTTCCAAAATTTCTACCCACAACCCATTATTACCATAATATTTTATTTGCCTTATATAAACATCATCTTTATTAAAGTCGTTACCTTTTAAATTTATTCTCTTAAATTTATCATTATCAGGTATATAAACGCATATTCCTTTTTTTGTACCAAAATACAAATCCCCCTTTCCATCAATTTCTATACAATATACCTCATCCGATTGAGGCGAAAGACTGTCGTTTTTATCATTATGGTATACAATAAACTCTCTACCATCATAAGAATTAATACCATCCATAGTACAAATCCACATCAGGCCTTTTTTATCTTGAATTATATCGTTAACAACATCATTACTTAATCCGTCAGAAATATTTAAATTGATGAATTTTGTTTGTACGTCCTTAACAACAGGCTTTGTATACATTATCTTTCGTTGAGAGAAAGAAATGTGTACAAATAAAGTGGATAATATTAAAATCAATATACACTTACGCAAACACATCAATAAGTTTTTGATATAACATTCAGTATTAAGGATAATTTATCAATCATTTCCAATTGCCCATCAATCCAGTGAATATGAACGCCTTTTTTCTCCATTCGCCTATACCAGGTCATTTGCCTTTTTGCAAACTGATGGATAGCAGTATTAAGTTGGTCAAACATTTCTGTGTAAGAAATATCACCTGTTACATGAAGTGTAAGATATTTATATTCCAAACCATAAAACATAAGTTCTTCTTTTTTGATTCCCTTGTTTAATAGTTGTTCAATTTCTTTTAACATACCATTATCTAACCTGGACTGTAATCGAGCCGAAATTCTTTCTCTCAAAACCTGACGTTCATATAAGAGGCCAAAGTTTACACTCTTTATATTCTGTAGAAATTTTAATTTCTTTGAATTACTTTCTTCGGCTTTCGAAATTTCCAATGCTCTTATAAGACGTTCCCGATTGCTAGTATCGCTAACATTATGCAGAGGAACTTCTTTTGCCAACATTTTAATGAGTTCATTATCATCTTTACTCTCAAGTTCCATTCTCAAGTCATGGTTAAAATTGGCTTTTTTCATTTCATAGGCCCTTAATATACTATCGAGGTACATTCCGCTACCACCACATAAAATTGGGATATTATTATTTTTAATGATTGTGTTAAATGCTCGAATAAAATCGTTTTGAAACTCATAAACATTATATTCATAACCCGGATCTGCTATGTCTATTAAATGATAAGGTACCGAAACGTTTCCCAACTGATAATTATCAATATCCTTACCAGTACCTATGTCCATTCCTCTATAAACCTGACGTGAATCTGCACTAATTACTTCACCATTAATTAATACGGCTAAACTGGCTGCAAGTTCTGTTTTTCCTGTTGCTGTAGGACCTAAAATACATATTAAACTATTCATGATTGCAAGATAATAGAATTTTTAAATTAAAAAGAATGTAATATTCTGAAATTTTGTTCGAGATTGAAAAGAAAATCTCTGATATAACTTAAATCTTTAAGCGAAATTGTTTCAAAGTCGAAATTATAAAGCGTATCTGTCATACTTTTGTCCATTTCCGATGTGTGAAATTTCATCAAATAATTTTTCAGAACTTCTGAATCGGAACTAGGATTTAGTGTATATTCTGATTTTAGAAATTGTAATATTCTCAACGCATCTACTTTATTAACGCAGGCTTTAATGAAATTATCAATATCCTTGTAGTTTTTTCTAAGTGGCCCCCAAACATCTTCCACTTTAAATTGAAATTTTAAAAACTCATCCATAGTAGTTTCAATATCTGCCAAATACAATTCGCCAAATAGTGAAAAGGTTTGTTGAACTTTATCGAATAAAGTATAATCATATATAGGATATGATGACCAATCTCCCTTATTTCCTTTAATAAGTGCGGGTCCTGTTCCAAAATCCACTCTGTTAGAAAACCGGGCGGAGGGATAAGCACATGTATCTACCCAATTGCAAACCTTTTCTGTTTTAGTTAATTTTTGAATGAAGTAAAAATCCTCCCCACTTTTTACCGGAGTTAAACCACCCACTTTTCGATATGCCCAAACAGGAAAAGCCATTGCCGACCCAACAGCAGTAAAAGCATATGGGTTTTCTATGCGGTACATATTAAGTAAATAATACCGCATATAAATTTCATAGCGAAGAATCAGTTTATCAGTTTCACTTCCTAACTTATGATAATATGGAATAGAAAGACCGATACAAGAATTTTCATTGAAAAAATCATTAATTTTTTTCAGATAGTCTGGTGGATAATATGTGTCGGCATCAATACTAACTATTATATCGTCCTTCTGAGCAACCTCATTTATCGTGTCCATTAAATGTTTGCGGGCATGCCCTACTCCACCTTTTTTTGTTGACCATCCTCGGGATGGTGAACTTTTATCTATTATAGTTAGCTTAAAATCGGTAACTCCCTGTAAATATTCAATTGTTCTCTGATTGTCACGGCATTGAATTTTTAATTCCTCATCCTGCCACCAATGCTCATAATTGTTTACACATATAAAAATTTCAAAATCAATAAATTGCTGATTTTTTAAACATTCCAGTAAATCAGGAATGTATTGCGATTCATTTAATACGGGCAAAGCGATGTAAATCATAAAAAAATTAAAAATACTGAATCATTTCTCTCCTTAATAGAAAAATTAATTATTTTTGATGTTATTTGAAACCAGTCTAAATAATATTATGTTCAATAATCCCATCATACAAAAATTACCAAAACATCTTCTAGTATATATAGTGGATCAAAATTACAATAAATATACAGACCGTGACCAGGCAGTATGGAGATATGTTATGAAGAGAAATCTGGATTATTTATCGAAAGTCGCTCATAGTTCGTATGTAAGTGGTTTAAAAAAAACCGGCATTTCTGTAGATCATATTCCTTCAATTGATGAAATGAATGAAAGTTTAGGTAAAATTGGCTGGGCAGCGGCAACTGTTGATGGATTTATTCCACCTCTGGCATTTATGGAATTTCAAAAGCATAATGTTTTAGTTATTGCTGCGGATATAAGGTCGCTTAATCAAATTGAATACACTCCGGCTCCTGATATCATTCATGAGGCGGCCGGACATGCTCCAATTATAGCAGATCCTGAATATGCCGAATACTTAAGATATTTTGGTGAAGTTGGCTCCAAAGCATTTTCTTCTAAAAATGATCATCAGATATATGAAGCCATACGACATTTATCAATTTTGAAGGCAAATCCATATTCATTGGAAGAAGATATTGTTGAAGCGGAAAATCTAATTGAAGAGTTAAATAGTAATGGAGGAATACCTTCTGAAATGACTCTCATACGAAATCTTCATTGGTGGACAGTGGAATACGGACTCGTTGGCAGCATGGACAAACCTGCCATTTATGGAGCAGGATTATTGTCAAGTATAGGAGAAAGCAAAAATGCATTGAAATACGATGTCAAGAAAATACTCTATAGTCTGGATGCAATGGATTATGGTTTTGATATTACAAAGCAGCAACCTCAATTATTTGTAACGCCTGATTTTAAACATCTAACAACAGTTCTTGATGAGTTTGCAAACCAAATGGCTTTTAGAACAGGTGGCCTTGACGGACTCATGAAGGCCATTGAATCAGGAAGCACTGCCACAATTGAATATTCTTCCGGTCTGCAAGTATCCGGAACACTTACAGATGTTTTAATATCAGAAGGACGACCTATATATATAAGCACTCTTGGGCCAACAACTCTTAATTACGAAAATAAATTAATAGAAGGAGAAGGTAAAGAAAGTCATCCTGATGGTTTCGGATCACCAATTGGTAAGATTAAGGGTTCTCTAAAACCCACCAGATTTTTAACCGATGTAGAATTGGGAAATCTTGGAATAAAGAAAGGAAAGAATTGCAATTTTGAATTCGAATCAGGAGTAATGGTTAAAGGTGTACTCAACAGAGTTGTAAGAAAAGATGACAAAATCATCCTTATGACATTTTACGATTGCCTTGTTAAACATAACAGAAAAACACTTTTCGAACCAACCTGGGGACATTATGATATGGCTGTTGGAGAAAGTATAGTTTCTGTTTTTGCCGGACCTGCTGATGCTGATGCCTTTTGCCACACTCATGTTTCGCCAGCAGAGAAAACTATAAAAATAAATTATGATGAAAAAAGCCTTAAACTTTTTAAACTTTATAATAAAATTGAAGAGTTAAAAACTTCAAATAATTCATCTATAGGAGACTATGAGCAAATTTTGAATGATTATTCTTCTTTAGATATAATCGATTGGCTTCTTTTAAAAGAATTATTGTGGGCTGTTGAGAATATTCCGGAAAATTCAGAACTTAAAGATAAAATATTAACTAAATTACTAAATATCAAGGAGAAAAACCCCAATCTTGAAAATTTGATAGACTTCAGACTAAATTAAATGAATTTTATTTTGTTAGGATTTTAGAATTTTTTCTCAGAATACTCCATTATACAACTTACCACTACTATAGTATTCATTTATTTCCTCCAACTTAATAATCACATATTATTTTCAACTAATATTTAATAAATATAATTCCATAAATCTGTTTATCATATACTTACATATTTAAATATTTATATTTAATATATTTTCAATAAATTATTACTTTTGCTAACTATTAAATAAAACCTTATAGTAATGATTGATAAAAACATATATATTGAAGATTTAGTGAACGACTATCCTTTTTCCGTTAAATACCTTATGCAGAAGGGAATTAAATGTATTATGTGTGGTGAGCCAATTTGGGGTACTCTGGAAGAAGCAGCAAAAGAAAAATCATTTAGTGATAAAGAAATTGATAATTTCGTAAAAGACTTAAATGAAATGGCCTGATTAACCAAAAATCTTGTTGTCAACAATTCGTTATAAACAATTCTGCCCCAATTTATATTAACATCTTTTTTTGTGTATTTTTGAATGTGCTTATCGCTTTAAAGCGATTAATTCTTTGAATTAATAAGTAATACAGAAACGATCTTTATGCAATCGTTATATTGAGTTTGTATACCAAGGTATTAGAATTTTAGGAAGATACATAAAATGAAAATCAGAATAATTAAAAAAACACACTGCTACCGCCCTACTTTTTTAGGACTGATTATTTTTATAATATTACTATTAATTGTATTTCGTTTATCTCTACCGTGGTTTCATACTTTTTTACATAAGGAAAAACCCGTTGAATCGAAGAATATGGTACTTGAAGGATGGGTTTCGACCTATGCTCTGCCTGATTTTATAAATTTTTACAAAGAAAATGGATATAAAAACCTGATAGTCACAGGAATACCTATGACCCAATACGAATATGCCTCCGATTATAATTACACTTCACAAGCAACAATTCAGGCCTTAAAACATTATGGTTTTACCGATACTATTTATGAAGCAGCGATACCTCAAAATGTATATCAGGACAGGACTTACAGTACTGCTATAATAGCAAAAAGCATAATCGATCAACATCCTGACTGGGGCAATTCTTTCAATATTTATTCTATGGGAGTTCACTCTAGAAGAACGCTCTTATTATTTGAAAAAGCCTTTGGTAAAAAATATAATATTGGAATAATTTCGCATTCCGACAGGACTTATATTGGCAATATGTGGTGGAGAAGCAGCGTAGGTTTCAGAACTGTGAGTAACGAAATATTAGCCTTTTTTTATGCGAAATTTGTTTTTACACCAAAAAAAACAGAATACCTAAACAGAATTGAAGAGGGACTTTTCTTTGATAAACATAGAATAGCAAGGGCAAAAAAAGAGTTTGAGTTTACTGATACTCTAAAGTCTCCTTTCACAAAAGAAGAGATATTGCATCATAAGGGTTTTAACTATTTTGATATTGATGAAAAATATAAACTAGCAGCCAAATTTACTGTGGACACTTCTAGTTTACCTTTTGAAATGCCTACTACTACTGAAAGAAAACCTGTTTATCGAATTTATGGGTACCTGGATTTTACTTTAAAAGATACTTTATTAAGATTAACTGCATACCAAAATATGGATTATATAAACAATTCAGAATATGGTAATTATTTGTTTGTCCCCTTTACCGATTTAACAAATGGAATTAGTACTTATGGAGGTGGAAGATATCTCGATATTGATATTCCAAAAAATGATAAGTGCGAATTGGATTTCAATAGTGCATATAATCCTTATTGCGCATATTCAAAACGCTGGTCTTGCCCTTTGGTACCATTCGAAAACCACCTGAATATTAGTTTATTAGCAGGTGAAAAGAAATATAAGAAATAATAATTATGTTTGACATTAAACTTTTAATAGTTGAAGATGATTCGATAATAAGGAATATTTTCGAGAGAGCACTTTCGAAATATGTTCCTAATATTTACACAGCAAAAAATGGTGAAGAAGGCTTAAATAAATATCTTGAAATTAAACCTGATCTTATTCTCACTGATATCAAAATGCCTATAATGAATGGGCTTGATATGATTAATGAAATCAGAGAATACGATACTGGTGTTCGAATTATTATAATGTCAGCATATGGAGAGTCAAGATATTTTCTAAATGCCATTGAATCAGGAGTTAAAGGTTTCCTGACCAAACCTATTAAAAACAGCGACCTAATTAAAACAGTAAGTGATCAGGCAAACGATATTTTACTTGAAAAGAAACTCAAAGAGGAAGAAGACAAACGAAAACAAGCAGAAAAAGAATTAATTGATATAAATATAACTCTGGAAAACAGAGTAAAGCAACGTACAATCGACTTAGAAAAGCAAATAAGTGAGAGGAAAAAAGTAGAGCTTATGCTTCGCGAAAGCGAAGAGAAGTACCGACAAATTTACGAGAATGCTACTGATGGTATATTACTTATCCAAAAGGGAATTATAGTACTTATTAATCCAACAATGGTTGATTTATTGGAACGATTGCCCAGAGAAGTAATAGGAAAACCTCTAAAAGAATTTATTAGCAGCGATAATGCTGATCAGGTGCAATCATATTTTGAAAAAGACGGACAAATCAGTTCTGACACATCATTCGAAATAGTTATTACAACCAAAAGCAAGTCTAAAAAATGGTTGGAGTTAAAAATAAATACAATTAATTGGGATGAAGAACCTGGTTCATTGGTTTTTGCCTCAAATATTACCTTAAGAAAACTAGCACAACTTAACCTCACTGAACTAAATAAAAACCTTAAAAAGCGAGTTGAAATTGAAGTAGAAAAAGCAAAATCGCAACAGCAACTACTTCTTCAAAAATCTAAACTGGAATCTCTGGGAGAATTAAGTGCCGGTCTGGCACATGAGATTAATCAGCCTATGGGAGGCATTTCGATGGGACTGGAAAACATTATGTATAAAATTAGTAACAAAGAACTTACCAGTGATTATGTAGAGTCGAAAATAAAATTTCTCTTTAAAGATATTGAAAGAATCAGGAAGATAATTGAGCATGTAAGAACCTTTTCGCGCGACCAACAAAAAACTGATCAGGATATTTTTGATATCATTTCCGTAATAAACAATACTATTTCACTGATTAACAGGCAATATACAAATCACCAAGTAGATTTACAATTTGATAAGCCAAATATTAAACTCACTACCCTTGGGAATCCTTTTAAGTTAGAACAAGTAATTTTAAACCTGCTCTCCAATGCAAAATCTGCGGTTGATAAGAGGGCCACACAAAACGATAAACCATTTACTAAACAGATAAAAATAAATTGCAATACTGACGATAATTTTATATTTATAAAGGTAAAAGACAACGGAATAGGTATTCCAAAGGAAATTATTGATCGGATTTTTGATCCGTTTTTCACAACAAAAGATGAAGAAAGCGGAACCGGATTAGGCCTTTCTATTTCGTATGGTATTATCAACGAAATGAAGGGTTCAATTGAAGTAATGAGTATTCCAAAAGAACATACAGAAATAACAATTAAATTACCATTAATAACAAGACCCAATGAAGAAACTTAAAATACTAATAGTTGACGATGAGGTAAGATTATTGCAAGAACTGGAAGAATTTCTTGGCAACAAAAAATTTACTGTTTTTAAGGCTCTAAAGCCTTCTATTGCATTCGATATACTTGAAAAAAATGAAATAGATATCTTAATTCTGGATATCAAACTTCCGGAAATGAATGGAATTGATGTCCTTAAGAAGGTTAAAGAACAATATCCTGAAATTGAAGTTATTATGGTTTCCGGACATGGAGATATGACAACTGTTATTGAGGCAATGAGATTTGGCGCCACCGACTACTTCCCCAAGCCTTTTAGATTACTTGATATAAATAATGCTATTGCCAGAACAAAAAGATTTATTGAGTTAAACAATGAATTAAAAGACACAAAATCAACATTAAGTATTTTGTCAAAAAAACTGATGCAAAATATTGGTGTACAAATTTTGGGAAATAGTAAAGCTGTTGGTAACCTGATCGACTTGATGACCAAAGTTGCAAGAACAGAGAATACTTCTGTATTAGTACTTGGAGAAAGTGGTACTGGCAAGGAATTGGTTGCACATGGAATACATTATTTAAGTAGTAGAAGCAAGAACACCTTCTACTCGGTTAACTGTTCTGCTGTACCAGAAAGTTTGTTTGAAAGTGAGTTTTTCGGACATAAAAAAGGTTCATTTACAGGTGCTACCGACGAAAAAGATGGATGGTTCGAAAATGCCAATAATGGAACTTTATTCCTAGATGAGATTAGTGATATGCCCTTAATACAGCAGGCAAAACTATTAAGAGTTCTCGAAGAAAGAAAAGTTAACAAAATAGGTTCACGAAAAAGTGTAAATGTTGATGTAAGAGTTATTGCAGCATCCAATAAAAACCTTGAGGAAATGGCTCTTGAAAACAAATTCAGACTGGATTTGTTCCATAGGTTAAGTATATTTATTATTGAAATACCACCTCTTCGCGACAGAAAAGAAGACATTCCTATTTTGCTGGATTACTATGTGAAGTTTTATTCGCAACAGATGGGAAATCAAATCAGAACAATCGATGCGCAGGTTATTGATATGCTCATGAATTATGACTTTCCCGGCAATATTCGCGAATTGAAAAACATGATTGAAAGAGCTGTTATTTTATGTGAAGATGAAATACTTAGTTGTAAACATTTCCGACTCAACAACAAAAATTCTATTAACAAGGTAAAACCTGATGCAAATAAGATAGATGAAGACAATCTTGACTTAGAAGACAATATCAAAACGATAATAATCAAGGCCTTAGAAAAAACTAATAATAATAAGTCGAAGGCTGCTGAGTTGTTGAACATAACCTGGCAGGCTCTTGACAGGAGGATAAAAAAGTTGGGAATTGAGTAAATAACCAATAAAACAAACAGTTTTTTATCGTCTCTTACAACTTAATAAATTTTTTCTGATAAGTTTTGTTATCAAAATGCAGTTTTATTATGTATAAACCTTTAATAAGTTTCGAAATATCCACTTTATATTGACTATTTGTTTTCATATAATCATTCAATACATTGTTCCCCATTGAATTATAAATAGAATACTCAACATCAACCGAGATTTCACTCACAATATTTAAATAAATTGATTTTCTGGATGGATTAGGGTATACTTGAATAATACTTTTCTGAGGTTTATTTTCAGCAACAGCAAGGCTCTCATTCGGAACTATTATTTCTCCTTCATCCATCCTGTTAAATAAGTCATTTAAGTTTTCAATTAACTGTTCATAACTCGAAGTATTTCCGTCACCCTGTCCTATTGCATATGCCAACTCTATTTCCTGTATGTCTCCTGAATTAAAAGTAAAGGGGCCGGTAACTCCCAGGCCTCGTCTATCACCCGGTTCATTACCTACTGATTCTTCTGTCCAGTAGGGCCCATTAAGGTTGTATGCGCCATTTGGTAAATTAGCCTCTGTTCCCCAATCGCATGGGTCAGAATCTCCGGGAAACATAAAAAGACAATCTGGTCCATCAGGAAAAATTGGTGTACCATCTTTACTTAATCCTTTTAGATAATTATAATACTCAGGAGCAATATTTGGATCGCCTGTATTTCCGCTACTATTATTATTATAAATAAATCTGGTCATACCAAAACGCTCATTATCAACAATACCATCCCCAAAATTTTGTCCATTCACACCGAAACTACAATTATCAACAGGGTTATCAATATTATCACTATCCATTAACGAACCTGATAAAATTGTAACTGATTGTACAGGAGGATTTTCACCATAATTAGGATCTGTTTCATAACCATTATATCCAAAAAAGGAGCTTAAAACCACATCCGATCCCACATAATCATCAAAAGCATAACCTATGTCAAGATCAGTCCATGAGGCAAAATAAGTATCATGATAAGTATTTTGTGAACGATTATAAACATCATAATGTACAAATACTGTATTATTTAACAGATTGTCTTCTGGTTGATTGTAGGCATAGGCCATACCATGAATTTCAACTTTCATTGAGCCACCCTTTGTTTCAGTGTGTGTTCTGTCGTCATTAAAAATAAATAACACAGTTTGATCACCTCTTATTAATGGATGATCACCTTCCATAGGTTCATAAACGCCATTATTATTCTTATCATAAAACGGAGCAAGTTTTTCTGCCTGCCCATTATCAATATCACCGCTTCCGGGCCATGAAATAATTGCATCTATCGGTACATAACCCTCTTTCCAGTAATTATTTCTATGATAATTGACATCAGTTTTATTCAATTTCCATAATCTATTCCATTTTGCAAAATAATCATCTCCTGAATAGTCACTTGAAACTGGCCCTGCCTGGAAATCATAACCAACTTGTTTATAGCGCTGTGCAGCTAAATGCAGACTATCATTTTCATCTAATCCACCAATCCAGATAGCACTGGAAAAAATAGTATGTAAACCCGAGCCTTTGGGAAACTCAAAATGAGGGCTAAAATCACTCGGGTTCTCATCAATTACTTCATTTAAATTACAAAACAGAAACCCGTCAGAGTGAATTCCGGCATTTATATTATTGATATCAAGCGAATCATAAGACTTATTTTGTGTAATATTAACTTCAATCTCTCCAAATGACATATATGTTACTTCATTATCTCTCAACATATAAACTAAATTTACGGTGGTGTTTTCCACCGACATATAAGGAGAAAATATCAAAGTATTATTTTCTGATTTTTTTAGCAAACCATACTGATTTTCTTCAACAGGGAATACTTCCGGATTAAAACCATCGATTAAATCGTTCTGTAGTACGTCTATTTCAATTGATTGACCAGCAACAACTGAAGCGTAATCTTTCTCTGCTATTGGATAATCAGAATTTTGTTCAAGTTCAAGTTTAACCTTGGCCCACTCAGAATATGAATCCGGATTATTAACTTCTCTTATTCTGTATCTAAATTCATCCGAATTAGTATTAATATTTATTATTTGAGAATAAACAACCTTATTATCAACCACTTCCAAAGTTGTAAAATATCCTCCTTCTATTTCCATTATTTCAATATCAGCTCCGTCAGGATCATAATCGTTTGCAAGTACGTCAACAACTACTTCCTCTCCACAATTCCCATTTTCTATATCATTAACAGCAACTGGGCAAGATTCATTTTTTGCTACATCGATTGTATTTTGCGTTTTGCTATACAAACAAGGAAACTCCTCCAGAAAAATTTTATAAGTATAAAAATCATTTCCCTGATAAGAATAGTCAGGAGTATAAACAATATGATTACCCACTACTTCTGCCGCACCATGCTCAGGATTACTTGTAATAATTATATTTAATGTTGCTTCGGATGGATTAATATCGTTCTCTAGTACATAACAATCAACAGGAATACCTCCTGCAGTTTCATATGCATCCGCAACAGCTGTTGGAATATCCGGGTTTTCAATAGACTCTACAAAAACTGATACCCAATCAGAATAATATCCAGTTTCTGTATCCTTTTCAATTATCCTATATTCAAAATCAAAATCTTCTCTTTCTAATGGATAGTCAGACGTAAATAAAACACTTAATGAATCTTCTGAAATTTCAATATCATAACCTGAATATAACTTTCTTACTTCAAAAATTTTTATTTCATCACCGTTAGGGTCAGTATCATTTTCAATAAGGTTTAAACCAGTGGGAACTAACTTTGTTACGCTAAATGTATCATTCACTGCCACAGGGATGTTTGTATTTGTGTCAACAGTGATAAAAATCCAGGCATAGTCTGAAACATTACAATTAATATCTTTTATTTTATATTTCAATGAGTCCTTACCTACATAGAAATCAGCAGTATAATAAACATAAGTTCCATCTTCATAAGCATCACCATGTTGTGGAGATAGTATATTTCTTACCTCAATTTCATCACCGTCAGGGTCGTAATCATTTAATAGAACATCTATTATTACTTCAGACTCGCTTATGGTTGTAATTGTATCATTTTGAGCGATTGGTGAATTTTTGGTTTGGGATTTTATTGAACAATATAAAAATAAGATTGCAATAATTAGGTAAAACTTTTTCATAGTTTTGTTTTTTAAGATAATACGGACTAATCTACAAAAAAGTTTACTGCAATTAAAAAAAGTTATATTCAATATTTCTATTAATTAAATCAAAAAAAGGATTAAATGAGATATGAATCATATTCTAGTTTAGGGTAAAATTAATAGAAGATTATTATCCTATCAATATGTTAATCTTCTAATTTATACTTGAATTTTTTTGACTTATTACTATAATAACATAAAAAAAACCGTCTAGCCAAAGGCCAGACGGTTTTTTTATTTTATTAGTTCCGAATTTATTTTACAGCATCCACTATTGCTTTAAATGCTTCCGGATTATTAACGGCAAGGTCAGCTAAAACCTTACGGCTAATTTCTATATCTTTAGCATGAAGTTTACCCATAAAAACTGAGTAAGACATGCCATGCAAGCGAGCTGCAGCATTGATCCTCTGGATCCACAACCCTCTAAACTGACGTTTTTTAACTCTTCTGTCCCGGTATGCGTACTGCATTCCTTTTTCGTACGCATTTTTAGCAACCGTCCAGACATTTTTCCTGCGACCAAATTGTCCTTTGGTCTCCTTCATAAGCTTTTTCTTTCTTGCTTTTGAAGCTACTGAATTAACAGATCTTGGCATTTTTTCTAATTTTTCTTCATTATAGCGTTCTTTTCAGAATCTTGTAAGGCTATAACAAAAGTTAAACATTAAACTAATTAACTGCGAAGCAACATTCTTATATTCTTCTCATCCGTTTTGTCGATAATTGCGCTATAAGTTAAATTACGCTTACGCTTAGTCGACTTTTTAGTAAGGATGTGGCTTTTATAAGCATGCTTCCTTTTAATTTTACCAGTGCCCGTAAAGGTAAACCTTTTCTTAGCGCTGGATTTAGTTTTCATTTTTGGCATTGCTCAAATGAATTTATTGATTAAAAATAATTATTAAAATTTATTTTTTTGGAGTAATGATCATAATCATTCGCTTACCTTCAAGTTTTGGCAAACTTTCTACTTTACCAACTTCTTCAAGTTCCTGTGCGAATCTCAATAGAATATACTCACCTTTATCTTTATAAATAATAGATCTTCCTCTAAAGAAAACATCAACTTTTACTTTTGCACCGTCCGCAAGGAATTTCTTTGCATGAGATAATTTGAAATTAAAGTCATGATCATCAGTATTTGGTCCGAGTCTGATCTCTTTTACAACTACTTTGGCTGTTTTTGCCTTAATTTCCTTTTGTTTCTTCTTCTGTTGGTAAAGAAACTTTTTATAATCCATTATTTTACAAACCGGTGGACTGGCTGATGGTGAAATTTCAACCAAATCTAAATCCAGATTGTTGGCTAAATCTAAAGCATCCCTTGTTTGGTAAATGTTTGTTTCAACATTTTCACCAACTAATCTAACAACTGGTGCAGTGATCTTTTCGTTTATCTTATGCAGATCTTCTGTTTTTCTAAAGGGTTTTCTTGGCCCTCTTTTTCCTCTAAACTGTGCTATTGCTGTGTCCTCCTATATTAATTAATACTTTATTTAACTATCAAATGCGGTTAATGCATCAACCTCATTGTTAATCATTTCCGCAAATTTATCTATACTAAATGTACCCAAATCACCTTCTCCGTGTTTTCTAACGGATACACTATTTTCATTTTCTTCCTTTTCTCCTATAATCAGCATATAAGGTATTTTCTGCATTTCGGCATCGCGAATCTTTCTCCCTGTTTTTTCGCTTCTGTCGTCGATTACACCTCTGATATTCTGTTTATTCAGCAAATTTAAAACTTTTTCGGAATATGTTTGATATTTATCGCTAATTGGAAGAATAATAAATTGTTCAGGTGCCAGCCACAATGGGAAATTACCTCCACAATGTTCTATCAATACAGCCACAAATCTTTCCATGGAACCAAAAGGAGCCCTGTGAATCATTACAGGACGATGCTTTTCGTTGTCGGATCCAATATAAGTTAAGTCGAAACGCTCTGGTAAATTATAATCCACCTGAATGGTTCCAAGTTGCCACTTCCTTCCCAATGCATCCTTCACCATGAAGTCCATTTTTGGTCCGTAAAAAGCAGCCTCACCATATTCCGTTACAGCATTAAGTCCTCTTTCTTCAGCAACTTCAATTATAGCGCGTTCAGCCTTTTCCCAGTTTTCGTCACTTCCAATATATTTCTCCTTATTATCAGGATCTCGAAGTGATATCTGAACCAAAACATCGTTAAAACTTAAAGCTTTAAAGATAATATCAATAATATCGATAACACCTTTGAATTCATCCTTTATTTGCTCAGGAGTACAAAAGATATGTGCATCATCCTGAGTGAATCCTCTAACTCTTGTAAGGCCGTGTAATTCACCACTTTGTTCATATCTGTAAACAGTGCCAAACTCTGCAAAACGAAGTGGCAACTCTTTATATGAATGTGGTTTAGAATTATAAATCTCACAGTGGTGAGGACAGTTCATTGGTTTTAAAAAGAATTCCTCCCCTTCCGCAGGAGTGGTAATAGGTCGGAACGACTCTTCACCGTATTTCTGGTAATGACCTGAAGTTTTATAAAGTTCAACATTACCGATATGCGGACTAATAACAGGTTTATATCCTGCTTCTTTTTGTACTTTTTTCAGAAACTGCTCTAATTTCTCTCTCAATTCGGCACCTTTAGGCAACCACAATGGTAAACCCTGTCCTACTTTTTGTGAGAAAGTGAATAGTTCAAGTTCTTTTCCTAATAAGCGGTGATCTCTCTTTTTTGCTTCCTCAAGCATCTCCAGATACTCATCCAGCTCCTTCTTTTTAGGAAAAGTAATTCCATAAATTCTGGTGAGTTGTTTTCTGCTTTCATCTCCACGCCAATAGGCTCCTGCAATACTAGTTAACTTTATTGCTTTTATGAATCCTGTATTAGGAATATGTGGCCCGCGGCATAAATCTGTAAAATGACCACTCTGATAAAGAGTAATTTCTCCATCAGTAAGGTCCGTAATTAACTCTATTTTGTATTCATCACCCTTATCACCAAAATACTTTAAGGCATCGGCTTTTGAAATATCTTTTCTGTCGAAAGTTTGCTTCTCTCTGGCAAGCTCCAACATTTTCTTCTCAATTTTCTGAAGGTCTTTTTCAGATATTTCATAATCTCCAAAATCTACATCATAATAAAAGCCGTTTTCAATGTCGGGGCCAATACCAAATTTTACTCCAGGATAAAGAAGTTCTATCGCTTCAGCCATAAGGTGAGCCGAGGAATGCCACATAGCACCTTTGCCATCATCATCATTCCATGTAAGCAACTGAATGTCAGAATCAGCATGTATGGGTCTAGTAGCATCCCATACCTGACCATTAACCTTGGCCGCCAATACATTACGGGCAAGCCCTTCACTTATATCTTTTGCTACCTCAAGGGCTGTAACCCCTTCGGCATATTCACGCCTAGTTTTATCCGGTAATATTATATTTATCATGATAGTATTTTCGCTACAAAAAATTGGCTGCAAAATTACTAAATTATTAAACTTAACCAACTAATTGTTAGCGAAATATTTTTTATTTGACAAATGAGTTGTTTAAAAGAGAAAAGCAACATTTTAGGCATGATGAAAATGTATTTTTAAAATGAAATTATTCTCATAAAACTAATTAAATAAGAATTATATTTTAATTAATTTTGATGTCCTATTACACAAACTTACCGTTATGTCTAAATCAATAAAAATTTCTTTATGGTCTACCGCAGGGATTGTAATCCTGGTTATTTTGTTCTTAGTATTCTATATGATAAAAGCTAAATCAGAAATTGCTATTATGACTCCTCTGGAAACGGGAAAAGTAATTGACAATATATATGTAATTGAAGACGACTTTGTAAACGTTTATATAATCCGTGAGGGCAAAAAAGCCATTGTAATTGATTGCGGGAATGATATAGAGACCATAAAAGGTGGCTTCGAAAAACTTAAAATAAAGCCTGAAGATGTAGTTGCTGTGCTGCTAACTCATAGCGATGGAGATCATGTAAAAGCCCTTAACCTTTTTGAAAATGCAGAAGTCTTTCTATCTCATAAGGAAGAACAAATGATAAACGGACATACTTCAAGATTTTTGTTTTTTGGAAACAGTATCAACGTAAGTAAGTATAACTTACTGGAAAACAATCAGATATTTACAATAGCAGCCACACGAATAGAGGGAATATTAACTCCCGGGCATACTCCGGGCTCAATGTGTTATTTGATAAATGATAAATACTTATTTACAGGAGATGCCTTAAGTATAAAGAATGACAGAATTGACGAGTTTAATCATTTCTTTAATATGGATTCTGAAACGGCTCTAGAATCGATTGAGAAAATTAAAAACCTTAAAAAGGTAGAATACATATTTACTGCTCACTATGGATACAGTGATAATTTTAAACAAGCAATAAGCGAAATAGATTGATAAAATAAGTAATATCTACTCTTCATCGCTAAATTCTAAAATATCACCAGGCTGACAATCGAGAACCCTACAAATTGCTTCAAGAGTTGAAAACCTTACCGCCTTGGCTTTTCCTTTTTTAAGTATTGATAAATTCGCCATTGTTATTCCAACTTTTTCTGAGAGTTCTGTTAAACTCATCTTACGCCTTGCCAGCATTACATCAAGATTTACTATTATTGCCATAATGCTAAATTGTTAGTTTATTTTCATTCTCCAGTTCCAATCCCTTCATGAAAATATGCGATAATACCCAAATGAATAAAGCAAACATTAATATTGAGGGATAGGTCTGTACATTCATTGTAAACTCAAGAGTTTCAAAATTCAAATTTAGAACTATAAAAAAGTACTGAAAATAGCCATAAATTGCTACAAATACCCAAATTGCTACAAGAGTGTAAGATATTCTTTTTAAATGATTTATATTAAAATAATCGAAATACTTACCCTGATAAATATTACTAATAAATAATCTGAATTCCCATATGATGAAAAAGACAAAAAGAACCATTATTATCATAAACACTCCATAAATTTGTCCAATTATCAAGGGTGTATCAACAAAATGAGCCTTTCCTATCATATCCACAAATTCAACACTTATATATTTACTGTATAAGTTCAAATCAAGCGTTCCTTTTTCAACAATATCAATTGCAACAGGGATTCCAACATGCAGTTGGAGATTATCTAATAATCCAGTAATCATACCTATAGCAAATATTATTGCCAACAGTCCAACTAAAGAAAACAACCAAAAAATTACCGTCGTAAACCAGTAAATAATCCTAATGCTCAATGGCTGAGTAACTTTTTCCATAACAAATAGTTTAAATTAAAATGCAAATATAATCCAAAATTATCAAATGTCAAGTAATATTTATTGTTTATCAATATTTTTTTATTGACAAAAGATAGAAACCGCTAATTTGATTTTTGTATGGATTTTAGATTTAACAGGTTAATTGGATTTGAATTCATCCCTTTTATTTTTTTATTGATAAAACGAAGCGATTGGTCATAATATATAACTACAACTGGTGAATAAGTCATCATTAAAGAATCCATTTCACGATAGATAGTTTTGCGTTTACTTACATCCAGTTCAAGCATTGCTTTTTCATAAAGGTTATCATACTCAGCATTTTTAAAATGAGTATAATTTGGACCGTTGGGAGCGAAATTTTCAGAAATAAACAATGACAAATAATTTTCTGCATCCGGATAGTCGGCTATCCATGAGGCTCTGAAAAAATTTAATTTCGAATTTGCCTTCATCTCACGAACAGCTCCGGCAGGCGACACCTCCACTCCTATTTCCAGTCCGAACTCTCCCAATTGCGACTGAATAAACTTACAAAGATCAACATAATCCGAAGTTGTAACTAATTTAATTTCAGGCTTAATATTCAAATCAAAATATCCAATATCGTTTAAAAGTTTCTTCACCGAATCGGGTTTAAAACCATAACCATAATTAATACTTTCAGAACCCAAAAGCATAGATGGAGGAACAATACCTCCAAATGCCGGTATACCAACATTATTTCTGAGGAACTTAATCATCTTCTTCCTGTCGAAACCATAATTGATTGCTTTTCTGAGGTTAATCTCAAGTAAAGGATTATCATTCTTTGCAGCGCTATCTACCAGTATACCGAGATATTCCGTATTCAGATAGGGTTCACCAATCATATATATTTTACTCTTATATTTTTCCTTTAAACTCCCATCTCTATTAATAATTTCATCTTTATAGGAAGGATCTAATCCTGAGATAAAATCAATATTTCCCTTAACAAGTTCAAGAAAGGCCGTCATTTTATCAATTACAAATGAAATGGATACTGCATCAATATATGGAAGCCGTTTCCCATTTTCAAATTCAAAATAGTTGGGATTTTTTCTAAGTACCAGTTTAACGGATTCTACCCAGTTTTTCATGTAAAACGGACCAGTACCAACCGGATTTCTTCCAAACTCAGAACCATAATAATCAACGGCTTCTTTTGGCACCACCGAGCAATATTGCATACTTAGTATACCTAAAAAAGGAGGAAAAGCCTGAGTAAGAACGACTTTTAAAGTACTATCATTTGTAGCAGTAATTTGGTTAATACCATTATCATCTTTTGCCACTTTCGACAATGTCCATGCTCCGGGAGATGCAAGTTTTGAACTTAATAATCTATTAAAACTATAAACAAAATCCTCTGCCTCTACTTTCTGGGCTCCATTTTTAAAAGCATCATTTTCATGAAAATAAACATCATTTCTGAGATGAAATGTATATGTTTTCCCATCGGGAGAAATATCCCATGACTTTGCAATTGCAGGTTTTATTTCAAGATTATCATCCAACTGTACTAAACTGTTATACAATTGATTACAAACCCAAAGATGCGCCTGGTCACGGGCAAAAGCCGGATCCAGATTTGCAAGTCCTGCCGCCTCGTTATAATGAAAAATGGTTTTATTTTCAGAATGCTTTTTATCTCCTCCACAGGAAGAAATAAGCCATATCAATAAGATTATACTTATCAATTTATAAATCGATTTTAACAGTCTGAAAGAAAAGAAAATGCTTTTACTCATATTTCTGAAAAGTGATTTTCAAAAATAGAGAATAAAATTTGATATTTATGATTAGGAAAATTAACTTATAAAAAAATGCTAACCAATTTCTAAAGGATTCTTTACCTTTTCGTTAAGTAATGCGAATTTTAACACCTCTGTCATATTATCAACATAGTGGAAATTAACACCTTTGATATAAGAATCTTCTATTTCCAGTATATCTTTTTCATTCTCTTTAGAAAGCAGGATATCAGTTATTTTGGCACGTTTAGCGGCAAGAATTTTTTCTTTCACTCCACCTACCGGAGTAACTTTTCCCCTTAGAGTTATTTCACCTGTCATGGCCATTTTGCCCCTCACTTTTCTTTGTGTAAAGGCTGAAGCCAAGGCTGTCAACATTGTTACTCCTGCTGAAGGTCCATCTTTTGGAGTAGCACCTTCGGGAACATGAATATGAACATTCCATTTATCGAATACTTCAGGATTAATGTTCAGTAAACCTGAATGTGCCTTAAGGTATTCGTAAGCAATGCTGGCCGACTCTTTCATAACATCACCCAGATTACCGGTTAATTTGAGATTTCCTTTTCCTTTGCTCAAACTAACTTCTATGAATAGAATTTCACCACCAACAGCCGTCCAGGCTAAACCTGTTACAACACCTGCTATGTCATTACTAATATTTCTATCTTTCTGGAAACGAGGAGGGCCAAGTACTTTATTCACATCTTCCAATGAAATTTTAGAATCAAATTCCTCATCCATAGCAATGAACTTGGCACGGTTACGAATAATTTTTGCAACCTGCTTTTCCAGCAACCTCACCCCTGCCTCACGGGTATGATCTTCTATCACCTTTTCAAGAACAGACTTGCTAAATTTAACCTGAGTTTTTTTAACACCGTGTTCTTCAAGTTGTTTTGGAATAAGGTGACGTTTTGCTATTTCTATCTTCTCTTCTAAAAGATAACCCGTTAAATCGATTATCTCCATACGATCTCTTAAGGCAGGATGTATAGTAGAAAGAGTATTAGCTGTTGCGATGAACATTATCCTCGACAAATCATACTCTACCTCAAGGAAATTATCATAAAAATGATTATTTTGCTCAGGATCAAGTATTTCCAATAAGGCAGCCTGTGGATCACCGCTATAGGTATTTCCGCTTACCTTATCTATTTCGTCGAGCATAAACACCGGATTGGAAGCCTTTGCCTTTTTCAAACTCTGGATAATCCTTCCGGGCATAGCTCCTATATATGTCTTACGATGACCTCTGAGTTCTGCCTCGTCGCGAACACCACCAAGCGACATTCTGATATATTTTCTTCCCAGCGCTCTGGCAATAGATTTTCCAAGTGAAGTTTTACCAACTCCCGGAGGGCCCACAAAACAAAGGATAGGAGCCTTCATATTATTTTTAAGTTTTAAAACTGCCAGATATTCTACTATTCGCTCCTTGATTTTTTCAAGTCCGTAATGATCTTCATTTAATATTTTGTCAGCGCGATTTAAATCCAGATTGTCTTTTGTAAAATCATCCCATGGCAATTCAACCAAAACATCAAGATAATTAAGTTGAATTGAATACTCAGCAGCAGAAGGGTTCATCCTTTGCAACTTTTGCAGTTCAGCTTTGAAAGTATTGGCTATTTCTTTCGACCATTTTTTCTTGGCTGCTTTGGCCTCCAACTCCTTTATCTCATTGTCGTGAGGACCACCACCCAACTCTTCCTGTATGGTTTTAAGTTGCTGATTAAGAAGATAATCGCGTTGTTGTTTATCTAAATCGGTTTTTACCTTTTTCTGAATATCAGTCTTAAGGTTAACCATTTGCAATTCTTTTGTAAGAATTCCTAAAACCTTATTTGCTCTTTCTTCCACGTCAGAGATCTCCAGCAAATTCTGTTTAGTTTTATTATCTGCATTCAGGTTTGAGCAAACAAAATTTACAAGGAAAGCAGCAGTTTCTATATTGTTTAAGGCAAAAACTGCCTCTGTAGGTATGTTTGGTGATTTCTCAATAATCTGGATTGCCATATCCTTAAGAGAAGAAATCAGAGCCAAAAACTCTTCAGTTTCCGGAGCTTTATTGTCTGACTCAAAATTCTTAACCTGCGCTTTAAAATATGGGTCTTCCTGAGTTATTTCATTTATTTCGAAGCGCTTTTTACCCTGAATAATGGCAGTAGTGTTGCCATCGGGCATTTGAAGTGTCTTTATAAGCCTGGCTACTGTTCCAACTTTATTTAAATCATCTGCAACAGGATCTTCTACATCAGCATCTTTCTGAGCAACAACTCCTATTACTTTACTTCCTTTATAAGCCTCTCTGATTAAACTAATAGATTTATCTCGTCCCACTGTAATCGGAATTACAACGCCGGGAAATAAAACCGTATTTCTTAATGGTAATATTGGCAAGTCACCGGGAACTTCTTCCGAATTCATTAATTCTTCATCTTCTGAAGATAACAAAGGGAAAAATTCGGTTTCTGCATCCATAATATCTGTCAAATTGATTATTTTATCCATAAAATATTTAAAAGTTTGCGCCATAATGTCATTACAACAAAACGACTATCTTTTTTCTAAATTTAATTACCTGATTTGTAACATATTATGAAAATATTGATTTATTAATTTCATATTCAAAATCAGAGCCTTTATAGTTGACAACTTTAATGCCAAGAGAGTTTGTTGAGTTATCAGAAAGGCTAAGGGCTAAAGTTTAAAGGCTAAAGTTTAAATGCTAAAGGCTAAAGTTTAAAGGCTAAAGTTTAAAACTGTCTCCTTCAAATTAAGGTATTTTGTGCACTCATAACTTTTGGCACTTAAACATGTTGCATGTGTCAAGTTGCAAGGTACAAGTTTTGATTTGGGTTAATCAATAACTACATTATTTTAAATAACTTTATAGTTCTTTATGAACTTTGCTGCACTCGTAACTTTATGAACTTTAGGCACTCAGAACTCTATGAACTCGATAAACTCAAGGCACTTCCTATCGCCTCTGGTCCATTTCCAAATCATTTATATGCCTGAAAATATCTTTTTCAACATCATGGAAGGATTTACTCCTGCGTTGGAAAACGGCTTCAGCAACCTGAAATGCTTTATTTAGATTATAGGGTTTCATCCCCACAGGGCTTCCCCATGAAAATGATGGTATAAAATTTCTTTGGAATCCGGAACCATAAATATTGCATGAAACACCCACAACAGTCCCGGTATTGAACATGGTGTTTATGCCTGATTTTGAATGGTCTCCCATTATCAAACCACAAAATTGCAATCCTGATTTTATAAAGCCACCTTTGGGGTACGACCACATTTTAACTTCTTCATAGGTATTTTTCAGGTTTGAATTATTGGTGTCGGCGCCTAGATTACACCACTCACCGATAACTGCATTTCCTAAAAATCCATCGTGGGCTTTGTTGGCATAACCAAAGAAAACAACATTATTCAGCTCTCCGCCAACTTTGCAATGTGGACCAATGGTAGTAGCTCCATAAACCTTGGCATCCATTTTAAGTGTAGAATGTTCGCATAAGGCAAAAGGACCTCTTATCTTGCTGCCTTCCATAACTTCCGCATCTTTGTCAATATATATTGGTCCGGTGGAAGTATTTAAATAGGCATATTCAACTTTGGCGCCTTCTTCTATAAAAACTAAGTTACTGTCTCCAATAATATTATTGGTTTCACTTATGTGAGAAGATTTCCTTCCTTTGGTAATAATTTTAAAATCGGAGTTTAGATATTTTTCATTTTTTGAGAATATGTCCCAGCTACTTTCAAGAATATCTATTTCTGAATCATATTGTTTTATTTTTCCTTCCGGAAGATTATTTTTATCAAAATTACCATCTACCCTACTGGCTATTAATATATTATCTTTTGTCAACGATTCTCCTGAAACCAATTTTTTAATATCGTTAATCAGATTATCATCCGGTAAAACAGCCGCATTGATAAGTATATTTTCATTTCCTTTTTTTAAAGGATATTTTTTTGATAAATAATCCTCAGTTAAAACTGAAGTAGTTTCATTTAATAGATTTTCCCACTTTTCTCTGATTGTTGTAATGCCAATTCTAATTTCAGCAACAGGACGTGTAAACGTAAGTGGTAAAAGGTTTTCTCTTTGGGATCCGTCGAATAAAATATAGTTCATTTCAGATAAAATTCAATTAAAATTTGTTTCGGTAAAGTTAAAATTATTGTTTGGTTTTTATGCAGCGATGATAATTTATTTAGGATGCATAGTTTTTCTCCAAATTAATAGGAGATTTCTCTCTCGCCTGAGGCGAGACTTGTCCGTCCCCTGACTGATC
>PKTA01000058.1 GCA_002869365.1 Marinilabiliales bacterium
TTATACCAAACACCATTAATCTCAAGAGAATCAATAAAGTTATCTGGATCGATCAAATCAGTATTGTCAGTAAAAAGTCCTTGTGGAAGTTGATATTCGGTATTATATTTCTGCATAAATGCATGTCCACGTATTTTAATTTCAGAAGAATTATTACCTACGAAGGAAGAAAAAAAAGTTTGTTCTAAAATTTCCTGCGATTTGGTATTATAATCACAAAAGTCGATAAACTCAATGAATTGATTTAAAAGAACAACACTGTCGGTAATACCAAAAACAGTGTCGCTGTAGATCCAATATGAATTTTCATTGAAATTGGTATAGGCTTTATAATCATCCGAAAAATAATATTCAGGACAGTTT
The DNA here is from genome assembly GCA_002869365.1 of Marinilabiliales bacterium. Taxonomy (GTDB): domain Bacteria; phylum Bacteroidota; class Bacteroidia; order Bacteroidales; family F082; genus BM524. Next base: position 364 of record PKTA01000058.1, read on the forward strand.
CTGTATGGGCCATCGCAACTTACAACAAGGCTTAAAGCAAGGATTATTAAGATATTTTTCATTTCGTATGGTTGTATGTTTAAAGGACAAGTATTATAGGATTTGGTTGCAGAAATTGAAGGGATAATTAATTGGGATTAATTTTACTTATAGACTATGAATAAATGAAAATGTCGCTGGTCGTAAGAATAAAAAAAGGCAGCAAATCAATGATTTACTGCCTCCTATATCGCCAGATATATAATAATTATTCTTTTTGTTTTGAGAACTTATTCTCATTTATGAATGCAAATATAGAAACTATAATAATTATCGCAACTGAATAGTATACAAAATTTGGTACCGGTACAGGGTCTCCTGCTGCATAGGAATGAAGTCCTGAAAGGTAGTAGTTTACTCCAAAATAAGTCATTATAATGGAGAAGAAACCAATAACAGAGGCAAAGTTGTAACTAAACCTGCCTTTTAGTCCGGGTATAAGTCGCATATGAGAAATAAATGAGTAAACAAGTATACTAATTAGAGCCCATGTTTCTTTTGGGTCCCATCCCCAATAACGTCCCCAACTTTCGTTGGCCCATACACCACCAAGAAATGTTCCTACGGTAAGCATATATAAACCAGCTGTCATCGAACGTTCGCTAATTGCAGAAAGTTCATCAATATTTCCGGTTACACTTTTGAAATTATTGGTTCTGCGGAAAATCATTAATATCATGTTTATAAAGCCCAGCAACATTGAAAGGGCAAGGAAACCATAACTGGCAGTAATAATTGAAACGTGTATCGTTAACCAATAGGATTTAAGTACCGGAACAAGATTAGTAATTTCAGGATTCATCCAACTTAAGTGGGCTACCATTAATATTATGGAAGCCAAAATTGTTGTTGCTGCAATTGTCATATTCGACTTTCTGGCAAACATTATTCCGGCCAGCATTACCACCCATGCTATATAAATCATCGATTCGTAACCATCACTCCAGGGAGCGTGACCTGAGATATACCAGCGCATTGCCAATCCCGCTGTTTGAAGCAAGAATCCAACAATAACTATGGCAAAAAATACCTTTAAAACAACTTTTATCCATTTCGATGGTTTAAACAATTCAACGAAAGCAAAAATTATCATTATCAATCCCAACAGTCCGTAAATATTTCCCAAACGATTGAAGATATCCATTTTATTATAACTTATTTCCAGACTTCTTTTGGTATCTGAAGGAATAATATCTGCTGCATATCTATGCTGATAATCATCTATACCCTTTACCAACTGGCTGGCTAATATTAAATTACCTTCTGCAAGGCTGTTTAAATATTCGGGAATTACGCCAGCAACAAAATTTGAGTCGGCAGGCTGAAGTCCTTTTACTTTATCACTCGGTCCGAACCATGGTTTGTGAGAATCCGTTGGATTAGGAAGCAATTTGAGGAATGATTGAGTAAATACCATATAAGCAACATTTAGGCGCTCATCAACCGATATTAATTCCTTTTCGTAAGTTCCTCTTTCAGCAGGCTTTTTAGCATAAGCAGCATTTACTTCCTGACTCAACTTATATGTACCCTTATTGGTATCAATAAAATCGAGATAGGCTGCACGTTTGCCGCTAATGCCCAGTAACTCCTTGACTTTGTCGTGTTTTACTTTAATCATCGGAGCCTGTTGCCATTGTGCAGGATATACCATCATGCTCAATATAACTTCATCGGAATTAAGCCCAAAAATACTGCTTTTTCCTCCGGTTATCTTTCTTAAATACTCACTACTCATGGTGTTAAAAGGAGCGAGTCTTCCTTGTTGCTGTATCAGCAGTTTGCTGAATTTGGCTGCCTGCTCCTTATTTACATGGGGAACATTATCCTCATCAAAACCGTGATCGTGCTGGGCCATTAGTTGTGAGCCTCCGAAAATCATAGCCAAAGTGATAATGGCTGTAACGCCTTTACGGCTGGCAGTATTTTTTCTAATTACTTTTCCAAGTTCAGCAAAACGAGACTTATTGTTCACCAGCGATAACATCATTCCGATAGCCATTAAAAGATATCCTATATAAGTGATGGTTGTTCCCCAAAAATCGTGATTAACTGATAAGATAGTTCCAAGCTCATCTCTATCATAAGAAGATTGGAAGAACCTATAACCTCTGTGGTTAAGTACATTATTCATGAATATTCTTTTTTGCTCCTGTATGCCTTGTTCCTGATCTATCAAAACTACTTCACTTGCATAGGAAGAAGGGCTCATGGATCCCGGATATCTATCAAGTTGAAAATCAATAAGTTTAAGGGCAAATGGTAATTGAATTATCTTTGAACCATAGGTTATATAAACATCATTTCCATTAAGCCTGAATGTTGTTGGCTGGCTCTGATAGCCTTTGCCTCCTCTAACTGCAACTTCAACAGTTTCAGCTCCTGATTCTGCTTCTATAACAATAGCATCTTCGTAATTTCTATCGCTTCCTCTGTATGAAACTAACTGTTGTTTAGCACTTGGGTAATAGTTTTTTACAACCAAACTTAAATCATCTAATTTATAAAGGAATCCTTGTGAGAAATTACTCCATTCACCGGCTATCAGCGAATCGTTAAGTCCTCCCGACATTGCCATACTCGTAATTGTTGAATTTGGATTTACTTGCATAAAACCATTATTCAGTTTAATATTTACGGCATTTGCCAAATAGTTGTCGCTGAAGTTAATAGTATAAGGTCCAACATTAATAATGTCTCCGTACTTTATAATATTCGACTTACGTCCTGATACCCCATAGGAAGTTACCAGATCAAGGTAAGGAGTTCCTCCCTCTGTAACTTGCACTAAATTTTCTGTGGCGTTGGGGATAAATTGCACTGATTTAAAGTGGTATTTCGTACCATCTACATTTAAAGTATTATTAAAATCGCCTACACTAAAGGCCGACATTAATACACTTTGTGATGATGATGTTTCTTTATTTCCATGCACAATTTTAACATCAACATAAGTTTTGTCGGACATTATTATTGAGGATGTTGCACCTTCTCTTATGTGCATGCTGCCTTCATAACTTATAAAACGTGTAATGCCGGCACCAATTAAAACCACTATAAATGACAAATGGAAAACTGCCATTGTGAGTTTATTCAATTTCCACATTTTGTACCTAATAACATTTGCTATTAAGTTTATTGCAAGAAGGATTAGCAAAATGTTGAACCATGTTGCATTATATACCAATGCTTTTGCTCCTGCGGTTCCGAAATCATTCTCCACAAAAGTGGCCACTGCCAATGAAGCAGCAAAAATAATAGTTAGGTACCCCATAGTCTGCATTGAGAAAAATATTTGAAGTAGTTTTTTCATTTTAAACAATTTTATTTCAGTAAAAATTTTTGTCTTTGATATTTATAATTTTATTCAGAATATTCAATCTTTATATCCAGAGCTCCAACACCAAATTTGGATATAGATGCCATTTGATTTTTTGTGTTGTCATAGTTTTCCAGTTCTTTCATGATTTCATTTTTAAGAACTCCATTTCCTACACCATGAATGTATGTGACTTTAGTATATTCGGCAGTAATTGCACTGTCGAGTGTTTTTTTAAAATAGTCCTTTTGGTAAAGTAACATGTCGCTACTGCTCATTCCGCTAATGTTATCAACTAATTCAGCAATATGTAAATCAACTATTGCTACTCCCATTCCAGTCCTGTGCTTTTCAATCAAAGGTTTCTCTTTAACTGCTTCAGCAACTGATGCTTTTGCTTTCGACCCAAATTTCTTTTCACTATCACTACCCGAAACAGTTTCCAATAATGATTCGTTGATAATATTGATTATGAGGGCTTTATTTTGTAATAATGAATTTGAACGATAACTACCTTCCTTGAAAAATCTGTTAACTTTTAAATCGATAGAAGAATGCAAGGGATAGTAAATTTTATCAGGCAAATCATTATGAAATAAGATTTGAATATAGCCCTTCGACCAATTTTCGAGTTCATCTCTGCTGATGGTGTCTAATAATATTTTTGAATCGGGTGGTACCGAACTAAAGTCAATACCCTCTAATGATTCATCAACCTCAAAGAAAAGGCTGTATAATATATCATGGGAAGTATTATTTATTAGATAAACATCAATGTCGCCGGTTAATAGCCATTGCTGTTCATGGGGTTCGAAAGCCAGATAAATTCCTTTTTCCTCTCTTACATTTCCCCAGGGATTAATCTCGCTAATATTACTTTCCTCTTCTTCTATTTGGTTTTTCGCAACTTCCTGCTTTACAGGTGGTTTGAAGGAAAAAAGGTTGTCTGTCGATTCACTTTCAAGAGTGCGCTGATCAATTATTAATTCGGAAGATAATACAGGTAACTCGAAACCGTCGGCTGTTTCAACATGAACTATTTTACTATCAATTATCTTTACAATAGTTCCACCACCACTTTCATTTAAAAAATTTACCTTATCACCAATTTTAAATTTCATCCTTCATTTTTTGGCATCAAACTAACCGCAAAATACTGCGGTTAAATCTAAAAATTAGTCAGCAAATTTACTTTTATTTTACTTATTTATTACTTTTTGCTCATAATAAAGAAGGTATTAAATATGATTTATGTCACAAAAAAGCCCGCCTCGTATAAGAAGCAGGCCTAATGATGATTTATGTCAATGGAATCGACTATATTGATTCTGTTTCTACAACTTTTGCCAGTAAATCGGCATAAGGTATGATAAGGAATTTTTTGCCTTCGAAATCAAATTCGCTTCCGGCAAACTTCTTATAGAATACAGTATCGCCTATTGATATTGCAGGATTTTCAATATTTCCAATGGAAACTACTTTTGCAAATTGAGGCTTTTCTTTTGCAGAATCCGGGATAATTATTCCGGATGCAGTTTTCTGTACTGAATTGTCATCTGAAATATCCAAAAGGACATTTTCGTTTAAAGGTTGTAACTCTTTCATATTTATAGTTTTATAATGTAATATTTCTAATTAATTCCAAGCAGCGAATTTATACGATTTTTATCGAACCCAACAATTATTTGTCCACCAATATCGGTTTGCGGTACTCCCTGTTGTCCACTCTTTTTTACCATCTCTTCAGCAGCAATATGATTTTTTGAAACATCAATATCCGTATATTTTATTCCATTCAAATCGAGATGTTTTTTAAGGGTAGTACACCAACTGCAAGAAGGTGTGCTGTAAACTTTTACTCTTTTTTGTGGTTTTTCCTTATGGGAAGATGTTGAAGTATAAAGCGAACTTTCAAATAGTGATTTGTAAAATGATTCATCATTACAGCCCTTTTCAGCTTTAATAAATTTATCTCCTTTAAAAATCATAAGAGTGGGTACCGAACTAATACCATATTTAGCATGAATATCTCTTACTTCGTTTACGTTAGCAGTCATTACATCTATATCACTGTGATTTTCAAGAACATTTGTGAGGCTGTTATAACTGCATTCACTCAGTTCAGTTCCTTTTTTGTACAATAGCAGATAATTATTTTTGCCTTCTATAAGTTTTGAAAGCAATTCCTCATGAGATTTGATGCTTAATATTGACATATTAGTTTTTTATTTACTCCTTTTCAAATGGCGTACCACTGGATAATTGCTGACAAAATTGCTGAATATAGAATAGATGTCAGATGAATAAATTGTTGAAAAATTGCGATATTATGTCAAATATGCAATAATGTCGTTTTTAGTAGATAAAAGGAATAAGTTTTTTTGTTTTTTTCATATACTCCATATAGCCCTCAAAATGCTTGATTAATAATTTTTCTTCAAACTCAATTTTAACCAAAAGCACTGCTGTGAGAAGTAAAATTACAATCAGACGGTAATAAGTAAAATGTTCTACAATAAGAGGAATAACAGCAATAATCTGAGCAGTATACATCGGGTGTCGGATAATTCTGTATGGTCCGCCGGTTACCAGCACCCCTCCCTGTTTAATCAATGGGCGGATGTTGAAATTGCCTGGTTTCATAATAACAATTGATAGGACTCCTAAAAATATACCGGCCATCTCAACTAAAAAACCATTAACGTTTTCTGCAATAACAGGCCCCGATATAAAAATATAAACAAGGCTAAGTAATTGAATACTTGTGAGTATTGTTGGATATATGTTTTTTCTTGAAATCATAAAAAAACCGGCCACGGGAAAATTAATCAGTGCAAGTAGAGAGGAATTCTCGAACCGCAGCCGGTATGCAAATTTATTGATTTTAAATTTAGTATTTAAAATATTCATATTTATTTTTTGAATAAAGTAAATCTAACATTAAAACCTGCTTTTTGAAGATGATTTATCTGACAGGATTTCAATTTTTATAACAAAAAATATTTTTTAATAAAATTGTAATTTAGAAACATTCAATGTTTATGATGTTAAACAGCTTATTAACTTTGTTGTTTTTAAAACAATAGTAAATAAACTAATAATAAAGATATGACTGAGAAGAAAGCCTGTGTTGGGAATCGTGAAATAGGTACTAAGTCAGATTGTTACGTTGAATTGGAACTACAAAATTCAGGTGGAATTCAACTGGAACTAAAAAGTAAGGTTGGAAGTTTATTTGGTAAGTCAATTACAAAACTTACTAATGAAATTCTGTCTTTCTATGATTTAAAAAATGTAAAAATTTACATTGAGGATACGGGAGCAGTGGAATTTGTTTTAGCCGCCCGAATTGAAGCTGCCATAAAGAAATTAGTAAAAAGCGATAAAGACTTTTTATTGAATCCACTTGAGCAAAATAAGCAAGCCACTAAAAAAGATATGTTTAGGATTTCCAGGCTTTATTTACCGGGTAATACTCCTAAGTTAATGTTAAATGCAGGAATCCACAAGCCAAATGGTTTGATTCTGGATTTGGAAGATGCTGTGTCACCTAAAAAAAAATATGAGGCCAGGTTTGTGGTGAGAAACGCATTGAGGAATCTTCATTTTTATGGAGCCGAACGTATGGTGAGGATTAACCAGGGAGAACTGGCAATGGAAGATTTAAAATTTATCGTTCCGCATTACCATAATCTGATTCTAATTCCAAAGTGTGAAACAAGTGATGATGTAATTGCTGTTGATACTGAGATTCAAAGGCTGAAGAAAGAAAATAAATCAGACCTTGACATCTGGCTAATGCCAATTATAGAAAGTGCAAAAGTAGTAATGAATGCCTACCAAATTGCAACTGCATCAAAAAATATTAGTTCCATGGCCATAGGCCTGGAAGATTATACGGCCGATCTCGGAGTTCAACGTACCGATGAAGCAACCGAGTCTTTTTTTGCAAGAAATATGCTGGTAAATGCAGCAAGAGCGGCAGGAATACAGTCTATCGACTCAGTATTTTCCGATGTTTCGAATATGGAAGCTCTTGCAGAAAATGTTCAAAAATCAAAGGGACTTGGCTTCGATGGTATGGGATGTATTCATCCGCGTCAAATTCGAGTTATACATGATAATTTTGCCCCTTCCGATAAGGAGATAGAAAAGGCAAAACGAATTTATTTGGCTTTTCTGGATGCAAAGGAAAAAGGCTTAGGAGTTGTTTCTTTGGGAACCAAAATGATTGACGCTCCTGTTGTTAAAAGAGCTGAAACTACAATCAGAATGGCTGAAAATAGCGGCAAACTTGATAAAAATTGGAAGACAGCTTAAAAGCATTAATATTGAGAATTGAATTTTAGGGTTTACCACCCAAAGGACATAAAATTGTTGAAATGAAAAAATACGATAAACTTGTAACTAATGCTGCCGGAAGGGTAGTTCCAACAATAATAAACGGTGAAGAGCATATCCCTTTTATGGGAATCGGTAAGTATAAACCTACAGGTAGAAAATATGCTCCCAGAATAGCCAGTTGTGCTGATTATCCTGAAGATGGTAATAAACTTGTTCCAGGATTAAAGGAAGCACTAATAAAGAGTGGATTGAAGGATGGTATGACAATATCAACTCACCATCATTTTCGTAATGGCGATTTAATTGCAAATCAGATATTTGATATTGCTCATGAGTTGGGAGTAAAAGATTTACGATGGTATCCTTCGGCATCTTTCCCCTGTCAGGAACATCTTATTCAATATCTTGAAGATGGAACAATAAATCGTATTGAAGGTAGCATGAACGGTCCTTTGGGACGATTTGCTTCATTAGGCAAAATGAAGGGGCTGGGAGTTTTAAGATCGCATGGTGGCAGATATCAGGCAATACAGGATGGTGAAGTTGAAATTGATATCGCTGTTATTGCCGCACCTACAGCCGATGCCTTTGGAAATGCAAATGGAGTTAATGGCGATGCTGCATGTGGATTATTGGGCTTTGCCCTGGGTGATTCGCAATATGCTGACAGAGTTATAGTTGTTACCGATAATTTGGTTCCGTTTCCGGCTATTCCCTGGCAAATACATGGAAATTATGTCGACTTTGTGGTGGAGGTAGATAAGGTAGGATTACCCGAAAAAATTATTTCCGGAACAACACAAATTACTAAAAGTCCTGACCGATTGTTAATTGCCGAAATTACAGCACAGTTTTGCGAAGAGGCAGGTTTAATTTACGATGGCTTTTCGTATCAGGCAGGAGCAGGAGGAACGGCTTTGTCAATTGGAAATTATTTTGGAGATATTCTGAGGAAAAATAATTGGAAAGCAAGTTTTATCAGGGCAGGAAGTAATAAATATCCTGTGCAATTACTTGAAGAAGGTATTGTTGGTTATATTCTTGATGGACAGACATTCGACCTGGAAGGAGTTAGGAGTATGCGTGAAAATTCAAACCATGTAAATACTTCCCCTTTTACATCCTATAATTACCATGGGAAAGGAAACTTTGCCTCATTGGTGGATATAGTTGTACTTGGGGCTACAGAAGTAGATGTGAATTTCAATGCTAATGTTGTGTCGCATTCCGATGGTTATTTATTGCATGGTATTGGCGGTTGGCAAAATACTCTGTTTGGTAAAACTACCATCATGCCCATACCTCTATTCAGAGATAGGATTCCTGTTATACGCGATGAAGTTACAACTATGTGCGCTCCTGGTGAAATGATTGATGTGGTGGTTACCTAGCGTGGAATAGCAATAAACCCGCTCCGACAAGATTTGATAGAGAAAACAAAAAACTCCGGACTTCCCATTAAAACAATTCAGGAACTAAAAGCAGAAGCAGAAGCAATTTGTGGAATACCGGAAAAAGCAAACTTAAGTGATGAAATTATTGCAGTAATTAAATGGGTAGATGGAACAGTTATCGATTCTGTTTACAAAGTAATAGAATAAAAGAGTACTACTCTCTATTAAGACTTAATATATTGAACTTAAATAATTTAAGCCATGTTTTTTGAAATGGTTTTCTGCAATATGTCAATAGTAATTGGTTTGGTAATAAAATCGTTGGCTCCCAATTCATAACTGGTTTCTTCCTCACCGGATAACATATATGCAGTTTGAACAACTATTGGTATGTCTTTATCCTTACTCCTGATATGTTTTAATACCTCAAAACCATCAAAATCAGGAAGATTTAAATCTAAGAATACTAAATCGATATTGTTTGATGAGTCGAAAACATCAATAGCGGTCTGGCCGTTTTCAACTAAAATGAGCTTTGCATTTGTATTCTTTAAGGCTGCTTTATAAAAGCGGCTACTTGTGTCTATATCCTCTACAATAAGGATAATTTTATTGGTGAAATCGTAATTTGCTACCATTATCGTATCAATTGGTTTGGCTTGATCAATTCAATATGCAATATTAATACTTTTTATTGCTAAATTAAAGTGAAATTATTTGTGTTTCAACAATTAGTTGTTAATCCAAAAATTTTTAGTATTTTTCAAAAATCATTGATAATTAGTAGAATAGACAGTAGAGTCTGATTAAATTATTGTGATAAACTCCACATACTAATTATTTTAGATTAAAACTCTTTCCTAAATGCGATTAAAGAATAATCATTTAATTGAAATAGAAGAAAAAAGTTTTTTAGTATCGGAGCAGAATTACTATTATTGCTAATAAGAAAAACACAAGATATTTTGAATATTAATATTTAACTTAATATGAAGAATTACAACTTTTTCCAGAAGTTCTATAATATTGTAATTATCCTTTGGACAGTTTTTATGTGTCTGGTATTTTTTTATTACTATTCACAAGCAAGAATTTATAAAAGAGACAGTGTTAAACATTCTGCTGAACTGGAATTTGATAAGGATCTTGAAATTATTAATTGGCTTATTGATGTGGGGAATAATTATTCGGAGGTTAACGATAGTATTTTCAGACTTATTAATAAAGAAACTTCCCAAAATTTAAATATTCATTATCGGAATGAATTCGGAATTAATTTATTAGGCCTAGATAAAGCACTTGAGTTGCTCGCGAAATCCAGTAAAGTAAATAAGGAAGTTAGCTTTCATGTGCTTTTCCCCGATAGTTTAAGCTTTTTAAAGAACAATAATGATTGGGAAAAAGAAGCATTAAAAAAAGTTAGAAAAACCGGTGAGGATTTTAGTGAATATTTTTTTAAAGAAGGCAATGAGTATTTCATGAGTATCAGGCCCATATATTTGAAAAACAATAAATTGTCAGGAAAAAGTGATGATAATCCTGGAATGTTTGTGGGAGGCATTTCCATAGAAGTTGACTTAACAGATGCCAATAGAATATTTCATTCAAAAACAAAGACTTACTTTTTTACCTACATAATAATATGGGTTTTGGGCGTAATAGCCTTTTCTTTAACTTATAAAAAAATCAGGCAGGAAGAGCATGATAGACTCACTGCTGTGAGTAATTTGGAAGATCTAAAATCTAATCTTGAAAAGAAAGTTGAGCACAGGACTGCTGAAATTATGAAAAATAAGGAGCAGTTGCAACTTGAAATAGAGGATAGAAAGCAAATTCAAAGTGAGTTGGAAAAAAGTAGAGAAAGGTATAAAAACATAGTTGAGCATAGTACAAATTTATTTTATTCTCATGATACTGAAAATAAGTTTACTTATATCAGCCCTTCAACAGAAAAGTTTTTCGATTGTCCTTTAGAAGAACTGCCCGATGATTGGACTCATTTAATTAGCAACAACCCAATTAATGAGCTCGGAAAATATAATACTGCTAAAGCAATCTCTTCAGGAAAGGCACAGCCTCCTTATGAATTGGAATTACTAACCTTAAAAGACCGTAAACTTTGGGTTGAAGTTCACGAGGCTCCACTAATAAAAGATGGGATTGTTAAAGGTATTGTTGGAGCACTTGTAGATATTACAGAATGGAAAATTGCCTCTGAAAAACTTAAACTTAGTGAAGCTCAATTCAGAGAACTCTTCTCAAGTGCCCCCGATGGTATTACATTACTCGATCAAAAAGGATTTATTGTGAATTGTAATGAAGCTTTTGCTAAAATGATTGGTTATACGGTAGATGAATTGTTAAATGAACATATTACAAATTCTTTACACCCCGATCATAAAACAATATTTAAAGAGAAGTTTCCTCAATTATTAAAGAATGGCGAATTGCTCTTAAATAAAGTTATGCTTATTAAAAAAAATGGTGAAAGCATAAAAGTAAGGCGCAACGCTAAAGTTGTATATGATCAAAGCAATAATATCTCCGGAATTATTTTACATACGCAAGATATTACAGAGTTTACAAAACAAAATGATATTATTGAAGAAAATGAAAAACTCCTGAAATTAACACAAAAAATTGCAGGAATCGGAAGTTTTAAATATGATTTTGTAAAAGATAGTTGGTCAGCCTCACAAGTTCTTTTGGATATATTTGAGATTGACAATTCGTATCCCAGAAATTTTAAAGGTTGGACTGGATTAATTTATCCTGATGATTATAAGTGGATAATGAAGAAGCTAAACAATTTATTGTCTTCTGAAAATAATAAGTTAGACTTTGCTGCCAGGGTGGTAACCCAAAAAACAAACTCTGTAAAATGGGTGAATGTAGCCGGAAGGTTTGAAAGAGATGATAAAGGAAGGTTTATAAGCCTTACGGGATCTTTGCAGGATATAACTGAAAAATATCTGTCTGATAAGAAACTCGAGGAAAGAGAAGCCCATTTACGTGCTATTTTTGATGCCGCTGATGATGTATCGTTTATAACAACATCCCTGGGAGAGGATGGCTCAAAAATATTATCTGTTAGCCCGGGTACAAAAAAATTGTTTGGATATTCCGAAGATGAAATTGTTGGAAAATCCGTAGAAACTTTACATACCGATTTTGATAAAGCATCCTTTAGTGAGAATATCCAAAAAATGAAAATGGGGCAGCCGGGATTTAATGGAGAAACTCAAATGATACATAAAACAGGGAATTTGATTGATGTATATCACCGTGCATATCCACTTCAGTTTGAAGACGGTAAGTTGAAATCTGGCCTGGCAGTTACTATTGATATCAGCGAAATAAAAAAGGCACGCGAAAATCTGAAGAAAAGGGAAGAACAATTAACAATTCTTATTAACTCAACTCCGGACATAATTTATTTTAAAGACGCAAATGGAAAGTGGCTTCTGGCAAATAACTCTGCCATAGAATTATTCGAAATGGATATTAATAACTATATCGGAAAGTCAAATTTGGAACTTGCCTCTATTAATGATTTTTATAGTGATTTTCTTACCGAAGAAGATGCAAATGATTATAATGCATGGAATAGTTCCAAAACCCAAAGAAGTAGTAAAAATATCCCTCTTAGAAATAATAAAGACAGGATATTTGATATGATTAGAGTACCACTATTTAACGATGACGGTAGTGGAAAAGGCTTATTAGTTTTTGGCAGAGATATAACAAACCAGAAAGAACTTGAAACTAAACTGGTAAATTCCAAGAAGTTAGAAGCCGTAGGTCTAATGGCAAGCAGGCTGGCCCATGAATTTAAAAATATACTACAAAGTATTACTGGTTTTTCTCATTTCGCTCAGGAAGGACTGGGAAAGAACGACAATAGGTATGCTGATATAGAAAAAGTAATTGATGCTGCTTCTAAGGCTGATAATGTTGTAAAAAAATTACTCAGTGCCGCCAAAAAGTTTGAAATAAGTTTGTTAAAGCACAATATAAACTCCATTGTAAAGTCATTTGTAAATACTTCAAGAAACTCTTTATCGCCAGATATTGAAATTTTATTTACGCAAAATAATAATGAAGATTATATAGTAAGGTGCGACGCAGCACATATTGAACTTGTGCTTTTAAATTTAGTTTTGAACTCTCAGGATGCGATGCCTAATGGAGGAGTAATAGAAATAAGTGTTTATCCAAAACTATTTGGAGAAGAAATTGCAACAGTATATGAGTGGATTGAAACAACAAAATTTGTTTGCATTTCAGTAAAAGATAGGGGAGAAGGGATTGATAAGGAAACTGTTAATAGCATATTTGAACCATTTTTCACGACCAAAGCTCCAGGAAAAGGAACCGGTTTAGGGCTCTCTTCTTCCTTCGATATTATAAAATCGCACGGGGGTTTTATTGATGTAAAAAGTACATTAGGTAAGGGGTCTGAATTTTTTGTTTATATTCCCTTGTCAGTATAAATCATTTTTCCTAAATTTGGAAAAATTCTTAAACAAAGCAAATCATTCAATCAATGGCAAGAATTTTAATAGTAGACGATGATGAACAAATAAGGTATCTTTTTAAAAGGAAACTTGAACAAGAAGGATATGACATTTTGGTTGAAGACGATGGGGACCCCGGATTAAGGTCGTATATTGAAAATAAGCCTGATTTAATTCTTCTCGACATAATTATGCCTGGTAAAGAAGGTATTGAAGTTATAAGAGAAATGATTGCTATCGATCCCGAAGTGAAAATTATTGCCATATCAGCAGGAGGCAGAGGAAGTGCAAGCGATTATCTGGAATATGCAAAACGGTTTGGAGCAAAAAAAGTCCTGGAGAAGCCAGTAGACCTTAACGAATTGGTAATTGCTGTTAAAGAGGTGTTAAATCAATAAAAGTTTAGCCTTTTAATTGACAAGTGAATGACAACAAAACAATGAAAAAATGAACTTTTCAAGTCCAATTATATTGATAGGTATAGTGGCTGCCTTATTGCTTATCATCTTATTTTTAACCATAAAAATTCTTAAGTTAATTAAGATAAGAAATTCCTCTGTTTATCTCACATTATTTCAGAAATCAATCGAACCTGTGCTGCTTTTAAAAGAAGGGAAATTTATTGACCTGAATGAATCAGCATTAAGATACCTTGGATACGAAACAAAAAAAGAGGTTGTAAATATAAGTCCTGATGAAATTTCTCCTGAATTTCAAGCTGACGGTCAGAATTCCAAGAATAAGGCAGAAAGAATGATAAGAATGGCTCAGCAATATGGGCATCATCATTTTGAGTGGGAACATATTAGTAAAACAGACGAATTGCTTTATGTAGAGGTTTCTTTAACCGTAATTAATATACAGGGTGTTGAGCATATATATACCGTTTGGAGAGATATTAGAGATAAAAAACAGTTCGAACAGGAACTCAAATTAGCAAAAGAAAAAGCCGAAGAAAGCGACAGACTAAAATCAGCATTCCTGGAAAGTATTTCACATGAAATAAGAACTCCTATGAATGCTATAATTGGATTTGCTCAACTTCTTAATCATCAGGATAATAGCCCTGAGGAAACTAAGGAGTTTGTGGATTATATCAATAGATCCGGAAATAGCTTGCTACTAATTATCGATAATATTATTGATGTTTCAAGCCTGAGATCAGGGGCATTTGAAATTCATACTACCAAACTAAATTTGAATTCTTTGTTTGAGGACCTTTATAGTATATTTCATTTTGAAACATCAGTTAAAGATGTGAAACTTAAAATGGATAATAAGGTTAAAGATAAAAACCTTACTCTTATAGTTGACGGATCACGCCTGAGGAAGACCTTGTTTCAGATTGTAAATAACTCCTTAAAGTTTACTGAGCATGGAACTGTTACTTTCGGTTGCCTAAGAGATGGGCCTTTCTTACAGTTTTTTGTGCATGATACAGGTGTTGGAATCAATAAAGAAGAGTTGGACAACGTATTTAAAGTATTTACAAAAGGCACAACAAAAGGTGAGAAACTTTATAGTGGTACCGGGCTAGGACTTAGTATTGCAAAGGCAAGCGTTGAAAATATGGGCGGTAAAATATGGATAGAATCGGAAGTAGGTAAAGGAACAAGCGTTTATTTTACTATTCCCTATAATATTCAAAGAAACTAGTTTATTATTTTTCTTCCTGACCAGGAACAAATTGATAAACTCCCAAATCAGGCGAAGGTAAGCGTGAAATACCTTCTAAATCAAAAGGAACTTCATTGGCAATATTTACATCACCAAAGCCTATAACAGGGGATAATGTATCTATTCTGTAATCATTCTCCGTGGGGGCAACAAAAAGTGGATCTTTGTTCTTTAATATCGAATTAAAATTTGATGTGTTAGTGGTGTTTAAATCAGTTTTTAGCAAACAATAATTGAATGAATACACTGAATCGGCACCTCCATCCATATCTGTTTCAAGTTCATTTTTATTATAACCATAAACAATACTGTTTCCCATACTTAAATTAAAAGGAATTGCTGTTGGATTATCTAACGAGTCAAGAATATAATTGTTGAGAAATAAACTGGGTGTATTTCTAACCGAAAAGTTCCAAAAATTTGCAATTGTGGTATGCTTAAAATCGTAGTTACCCCCTGCGGTTAGTGCTAAACAATAGCCTCCGCAATTTGCCAATAAAGTATTGCTGGACTCGATATTGTAAAATCTAGAAAATAAGCCTATTCCACTCATGTTCTGAACGATAACATTATGTAATATCAATTGATTGGTAGCAGCCCTTAAAAACGATTCTGCCTGCAGGCCTATAAAGCCGTTCTCAATAACTGCATTTTCTATTATATGATCTTCTCCCTGTGGCGCTTCCATCAACCAAATTCTGTCCCACTGTCCCGGAATATCTGCATAATCCTGCTCAAGTCTGTCGCCTCTGAAGTAAACTTTGTTTTCAGGAGTTCCATAAACTTTTAGTAACCCATCGGCATAAGCCCATAATCCGGATGCTTCATGAAAATAAACCTTGGTTCCTTCGTCAATAATTAATTCGCCATATGAATCGATAACTGCAAAGCCATATATAACATATGGTTTCTCAGAAGTCCAGTGAACAGTTTCCAAACTGTCGGCAACAACTTTATAAGGCGGAAAACCCGGAGTATAAGTGTCGGCTAAAATATAATTGGCATTCTGTCCCCAGGCAACAAGTTTCACCTCCTGCTGATTGTTATTTGTAAGAAAATGCAATTTATCCTCTACCACAAAAGGATTGGAAACATTATTCGGGTCGATGGTTACCTTGGCAAACAAAAATAAACTGTCGTTACCTTCAATTTCAATATCCGAAAACTGACTTCCTGATTCACCATCTAGGTTCACTCTGAATTGAGATGAAGATCCGCCTTCTAATTGTATATCAGAAATTTTAATCTTACTGTTCGATCGGTTATAAATCATTAACCTGTGTGTGGCCGATCCAAGTGTGGTAAATACGGTGTCAAATATGATTGAATCGTTGGAAAATTCCAGTTTCAATGAAGTATCGTCACTGATAACATCCTTTTTCTGACAGGAATAAACCACTGCTATTAAGGATACTAATATTAAATATATAATTCTTTTATACATATCTTAAAAGGGAGCAAATATAATAATCATAAGCAATACGACGATAATTTGTTTTTATTGTATTTTTGGCAAACTAAAAATTAAAGACTGTCGTTTTAATTCAATAGTATAAATACTACCTATAACAAGATATAAGAATGAAGAAACTTATTCCTTTGATAATAATTAGTTTGTTTATTTTCGGAAACACATTTGCTCAGTACGAAAACACCAGTGGTAATAAAAAGGCAGATAACGCTGTAGTTAAAAGGAAACCAGTTACAACAAATAAATGGTTTGCCGGAGGTATGATTGGTGGCGGATTCTCCCAATATAACTCCTATCTGGAATTGTCACCAATAGTTGGCTACCATCTAACACCAAGTTTTGATGTTGGTACACGAATAACCTACATCTATCAATCTTATACTGATCCCTTTTTTATAAAACACAGAAATCATATTTATGGTATGGGCTTGTTTGGACGCTATAAATTCTTAAAATTCCTCATGGTTCATGTAGAATATAGCGGACTCAGTACAAAATGGTACGATGACAACAGATATTTTGTAAATAGTTTATATGTTGGGGGTGGTTTATATCAAAGTTTTGGTAGAGGTTTTTCTTCTCTGGCAATACTCTATGATGTTTTTGAAGACGAACATTCTCCATATAATAATCCCATCATAAGAATAGGCTTTGGAATTAACTTTTAACCGTATCCTATGATGGGATAAGCTGAATTTTATTTTTTATTCTGCAGGAATATTTTTCAAAATATCTAAGGTCATTAACCAGAATTTATTCACTGTTTCAATTTCTATTCTCTCATCCGGTGAATGTGCTCCTTTGATTGTAGGTCCATAAGAAGTCATATCCATTTCAGGATATTTATGTCCTATTAAGCCACACTCTAAACCTGCATGTATAGCCAAAACTTCCGCTTTCGTTCCAAATAATCTTTCGTAAGTTTCAGCAGTTTGAGCAACAATTTTTGATCCCGCATTAGGTTTCCATCCCGGATACCCTTCACTTGATTTCACTCTGCCTCCGGCAAGTTTGAATACTGATTCAACCATATTTTTTATATCTTCTTTTGCCGATTCTATTGAAGATCTTTGAGAAGTTGTAATTAATATCTCATCTTCTAAAAATTTTATAGAAGCGAGGTTGGTGGAAGTTTCAACAAAGTCTTTAATGTCTTGCGACATGGCCATTACTCCGTGAGGACATGCATAAACTGCATTTAATAATTCTCTGGCCGAATCGTCATCTATAACAAAGTCAACATCTTCTGCTTCAGTTGCTTCCATTTTTAAATTTGGCTCACTAATATGAAATTCACCTTTGATATCTTTTTCATAATCAGCAAGTTTTTCAACTAGTGTTGCTGATAAATCACCTGGAATTAATATTATTGCAAATGCTTCTCTGGCAATTGCATTCCTGAGATTTCCACCATCAAAATTATTTATTTTAATATCCAGATTCCCCATGTTTTCCCAAAGGAAACGATTTAGTATTTTGTTAGCATTACCTCTGTTTTTTTCAATGTCGTCGCCACTATGTCCACCTAATAGTCCTGAAACCATTATTTTAAATGCTTTATATTGATCAGGACTTTCTAGCTTATCAAATGGTAACCATGCCTGAGTATCAACACCTCCTGCACATCCAATAAATATTTGTCCGTCATCTTCACTGTCGAGGTTTAAAAGTATCTTGCTTTTTAGAAATCCTGGTTCGAGACCAAA
>PKTA01000075.1 GCA_002869365.1 Marinilabiliales bacterium
ATTTAAACATGCTGTAGTATTCATCAATACTATTTTTACAGTTTTGTTTTTATTAATTTCATCAATAGTATTAACAATTCTTATTAATGCGTCAACTACAAGTTTATGTGGCTTTCCAAATATTCCCTTAAGTGTAATATTATGCCCAAGACAAGATATTACCGCATCTACATCATTTAAATAGTGTTTCAACTTTTGATGATCGATTTCTAATATGCCGGCTTTTATAACTTCAATATTCTTGCTACTTTTTATTGAATCAAACCTTTCTACATTTCTTGTTAAGGCTTTAACATCAATCCCTTGCTTTAATAATTGAGTAACTACATCAAAACCTGTAGTTCCATTAGCACCTAATACTAAGACTTTCATATAATTTCTCTCCTTTTTACGTTTACTTTTCTACACCTCAATTTACCTATTTTCTATCTATGCGGCTAAATTACCGTGTTAATAACTATGATGGTTTTTTTATCTTTTTTTCATTTTATTAAAATCCTGCAAAGCCAATTTAATACTTGAAATCACTAAATCCGGATCATCAAGCTGTATAAAGTGTCCGGAAGATGAACTATAAAAGAACTTTCCATATTTCAACGGATCCAACAATGCTATCCAGCGTTTCATTTTTATATTATTGTTAATCCTCCACATTTCTTCTCTATCATAAATTGTAGGTTTTTCATTTGCACTCAAACTGAAACCCCCGGCCTGAATAAAATGCACAGGTACATCAGGCAACGGATTACGCACACATTCTATAAACTCGCTTTTATTTAAAGCTCTTGAAATTTTGACTTCCTCAACATAAAAACCAGGCATTTCTTCATAAAGCTTTTCAATAAAATTATCATACGTTTTCCCAAATAATGAATCGATTTGATGCTGTGATAATCCTATTTCTAGATAAGGCAAATCGCCATAGCCCTTTTTTTTGGTAAAATCAATGGGGTCTACAAAAACAAGACCTGCTATTTCGTTAGGATACATGGAGGCAAAACTTCTTATATAAGCTCCGCCAAATGAATGAGATACTAATAAATAAGGTGGTTTCAATCCTTTTTGTAAAAGCATTTTTCTCAGATTGTTAACAATATGCTCTGTTGTTGGAGGAAGGCTATCATTTTCTGATTCTCCTATTCTTGGTCGGTTGTAACGAAACACAGCATTTGTTTTAGAAATTTCTTCAAACACGGTTTCCCAACTTCCAAAACCACTTGCCATACCATTTTCAAATACAACAACGGGTTTATCGGCTTGATTGTTTTCCATTCCTGAGGTCAGGACTTCAACTTTGAACCCATTCAATGTAATAAAGTCTATATTGGCATATGCTTCATCTTTATTTGCTTTAACCAATTCAATAAGGGTTTGCCATCTTTTATCACTATAAAGAGATTTTAGATCAGGATCTCCAATGATATGCCCATAATTCGTGTAATTCATATTTGTGGCAACATAATTTAAATGATAAAAGGCGCTATCAGGAACCTTTGCCAAAGCCCAGGAACAAGCAGCATTATAATGCTCATTAGATGTTGCATTACAGTCATTTGCCTTAAATGCTCTGGAAAATGTAAAAGCAGAATTTTTATAGTCTTTTACCTGATAAAGTGAGTCTGCTTTTCTTATAAGATCAGAATAATTTTGAGAAACACTCTGTCCAAATAGGAATGATGTGGAAATTACGAAAATTAAAAATGTTGTTGTTAATTTCATATGGTTCATTTTATTATTGTTATTTTGAATCAACTTGTCACTAAAGCATGTTATGTGCCAACTTTATTCTGGTTTAATTTCTGTTTTTTTAAATCCCCTTATTGATTTATCTGCTGTGTTAAACTCAATATGCTCATCAATTGCAGGATTAAATTTAATATCATAATATGTTTGGTCAATAAATGTCTTTTGTTGTGGATTTTCATTAGTATAAAATTCTCCTTTTACTTTTATTGGATAGTTTGTCTGCATGTCAATAAAATATATGGTTTTAGAGATGCTTCCACTATTATCTTCAAGTTTGGTTGCAAAACCAGGCATAGTCATTTTATTCTCCAATACTACTATAATCTGATAACACTTCTTAGTATCTATAATTGTATCCTTTAAGCGATCTATTGAGTATGAATCTGTATTGTTTAACATATGCTTAAACTCATACTGCATTCCATAAAGTGTATTGTGACTCCAAAAATGTTTCTGTTTAAATTCCGGATACTTCTCTAAATCGTAGATTCTTGCTATGCTATCCCTATTGTTTTTGCGAATCAATTTATTTCCATCATAAATATCTTCAAAAATTACGTGCTCCCTATCATTTATATACATATACCAATGGCCCTTTACTCCAACAATTGAATCAGAAACCATGCGTTTGAAATACATTTCCCTGTAACGAAAAATGGTATCATTTTCATTCCTCGGGTTGCTTCTGGACATATCCTGCTTATAATAAATAGTTTCAATGGTATCTATCGATTTTACCGTAGCATTTACTATCTCCTCAGCTGTTTCATGCTTATTACATGAACTAAGTATAATCAAAGTAATAAGCAATATGAAGACACCAATAGTTTTCATTTATTATTTCTATAATTTTCAATTATCTCCGTACTCACCCAGTAAATATCACTTCTACCCATACCCGGATGTTTGTATGATTTTATAAAATCATCACTAACTTTTTGATAAGTTAATTTTTCGCCTGATGTTTCTTTTTCTGTAATATGGTTTGATGTAAAGAAAAAATACTTCCCATCCGGATCAACCATTGGGCAAAATTCACCCCCGGTTTTATTTATCTCTTTCCCCATATTTTGAGGTGTACTCCATTCGTTGTTGCTGTTGAATGTAATGTACAAACCATTACCGGTAGGTCTGCCATAGGTTCTGAAAATCATATAATCTTCATCCGGAGAAATATAAATATCTCCCTCCCAGTATTTGTTAATCGTTTCATTTAATTTAACGCAAGGCTCAAAACTA
>PKTA01000194.1 GCA_002869365.1 Marinilabiliales bacterium
ATAAGTTCTTTTTTGTGGATGATAACATAATTGGATATAGTAAGGCTTCCAAAGAACATGCTCGTCAAATATTTAAGGGTATAATCGACAGAGGGATAAAAAAAACATGGTGGAGTCAGGCATCGATGAACTTCGCTAAGGAACCTGAACTTTTAAAACTGGCCTACGAAAGTGGATGCAGATTAATTTTTATTGGAGTTGAAGCCGAAACAGAAGATGGTCTTGATGCAACTAATAAAAAACTAAATAAAAAAATAGGTATAGATAAATTCAATGAATCATTCGATAAAATAAGAGAATCAGGAATTGCTGTATTAGGGTCCTTTATTTTTGGGCTTGATTCTGATAGTGTTGAAGATATTCGGAACCGAAGAGAGTTTATAAAAAAGGCAAATGTTGACTGCTACCAAACAGGAATTTTAACTCCTATGCCGGGAACCAAAACCTTTAAGAGAATGGATGCAGATGGGAGAATAGTAAGGAATAACTATCCAAAAGATTGGGAATATTATAGCGTTTACGATGTTACTTTCAAGCCGGCAAAAATGACAATGGATGAACTATCAAGCGAAATGAAAGACTTGTGGTATGATGTTTATAGTAAGAAAACAATGATGAAGAAATTTATGTCAGGACTGCGCAAAACCAAAGATGTAGAATCGTCGAGTTGGGCTCTAGCGACTAATTTCTCCTATAGAAATATGATGGTTGATTTGTTTGGAGATGATGTCTTTACTATAGAATCACTTATCGGACCTTATCAAAAAATGATGAAAGGTGATTCGTAATTTTTAAATAAATTTCATTTATTTGATTTAATTGTATAAGTTTGTGCAACAATTAATTAGAATGAATTTCATTTTATTTATTTGTCCTAATATTAATAATATTTATAGCAAAACATTTTATCACAATGAAACACACACTAATCATTTTAATTTCTTTAGTAGTTATAGGATTCACATCTTGTCAAAAGGGTGAAAATAAGGATTTCCAGAAAGGCGATGCTGAATTAATAGAAGCCATTATTAATGCTGCAGATAAGCAAACCGTAGATTTTAATGCTCTACCTGACGATGCTCAGTCAACACTCAATAGTAAATATTTCGACTCGAATGTTGAGGTTACTCTACTGGCTCCTAAACTGGGATATGAAGTAGAACTTTTCACCATTAGTGGCTCCAAAGCCGGCGAACAAAAGCAGGTTTATTTTGCTCTGGATGGAAGAATTTTAATGTCGTATTACGATAAAGGTGATGGTGATAAAGGCGATGGAAGTGATAAACAAAGATGTTTTGAATTTGTTTATCCAGTTACCTATGTATTACCTGATGGAACAGAAGTTACTATCGACAGTAAGGATGATGAAGAAGGATGGAATGAGATAAAAGATTGGTATATAAACCACCCAGATGTTGCTCAAAAGCCTGCTCTTCAGTTTCCTGTAGATATAAAATTTAAGGATGGCACGATTAAAACTATAAACAGCAATCAGCAGTTGAGAAGAGTATTTCGGATGTGTAATAGTGATCAACAGAAATGTTTTGAGTTTATTTATCCCATAACTTATGTATTACCTGATGGTTCAGAGGTAATTATCGATAGTAAAGATGATGAAGAAGGTTGGAGTGAAATTAAAGATTGGTATATAAATCATCCTGATGTTGCGCAAAAACCTGTACTTCAGTTTCCTGTTGATATAGAATTTAATAATGGAACAATTAAAACGATAAATACACAGCAACAGTTACGAAAAGTTATTAGGATGTGTAATGGTGATCAACAGAAATGTTTTGAGTTTATTTATCCCATAACTTACGTATTACCTGATGGTTCAGAGGTAATTATCGATAGTAAAGATGATGAAGAAGGTTGGGGCGAAATTAAAGATTGGTATATAAACCATCATGATGTTGCACAAAAACCTGTGCTTCAGTTTCCTGTTGATATAGAATTTAAAAATGGAACAATTAAAACGATAAATACTCAGCAACAGTTACGAAAAGTTATTAGGATGTGTAATAGTGATCATCAGAAGTGTTTTAGTCTAATATATCCTGTAAATTATATTATGTTAGATGGAACAATAATAGAAGTTGCATCAAACGATGAAGAAGGCTGGGTCGGTGTAAAAGCATGGTATGATGCACATCCAGATGTTGCTGCCAAACCAGAGTTGCAATTCCCTGTTGATATAAAGTGGAAAGACGGGACTATACAAACAATTAATAGTCACGAAGAAATGATATTAGCCAAGGAGGATTGTAATCCGGATAACAACTAACAACTAATAACTAACAACTAACAACATATTCTTTATCTGTCCTTATACATATCGTCATAATACTTTTGGTAGTTTCCGGAAGTAACATTATCGAGCCATTCCTGATTTTCTAAATACCAGTCGACGGTTTTTTCAATACCTTCTTCAAATTGTAATGAAGGTTCCCATCCCAGTTCCTTTTGCAGTTTACCGGAATCAATAGCGTATCTTAAATCGTGGCCGGCACGGTCGGTAACATAGGTAATTAATTTCTCGGATGAACCGGGCTCACGACCTAGTTTTTTGTCGACTACTTTTATCAAAACTCTTATAAGGTCGATATTCTTCCACTCATTATGACCACCAATATTGAATGTTTCACCGGTTTTGCCCTTGTGGTAAATAACATCGATGGCAGCAGCATGATCAATTACATAAAGCCAGTCGCGAACATTTTCGCCTTTACCGTAAACAGGTAATGCTTTATTATGTCGTATATTATTAATGAACAATGGAACAAGTTTCTCAGGAAACTGATTAGGTCCGTAATTATTGGAACAATTTGAAATTATTATTGGCAAACCAAATGTATCATTATATGCTCTTACCAGATGGTCGGAACTTGCTTTTGAAGCAGAATAGGGACTATGTGGATCATAGGCAGTATCTTCATAAAAGAAACCTGTTTCTCCTAAACTTCCATAAACCTCATCAGTTGAAA
>PKTA01000217.1 GCA_002869365.1 Marinilabiliales bacterium
AAGTTTCCAAAATCCATACAGAAACATTGTCCAGAAATCAGGACTTTCACCATATGAAAGAAAATGCTGGTAACCTACGTTCCACATTCCGAACAATAAAGCCGGTATAAGTGCAATAAAAACTGTAATCATTGTTCTTTTCATGTCGATAGCGTCCCTGATATGGGCTCCTGACGATGTTACCTTATCCGGAACATACATTAGGGTTTCGACTGCGTCGAACATTGAATGCAGCTTTTCTAGCTTGCCACCTTTTTCAAACTGTGGTTTTTGTTTATCTAGAAAATTTCTTAAAGCTTTCACTCTTATTAATTTTTTCGTTTTTACTAACTCATTTCTTTATACATCATATTAAGACCTTCACGCACTATCTTTTGCATTTCAGTCTTTGATGTGTCAATAACCTCACAAAGGGCGAAATCTTCTTCATCGATTTCGTATATTCCTAACTGCTCCATTAAGTCGATATCATCAACTAAAATGGCCTTCAGTAATTGCATAGGATAAATATCAAAAGGGAATACTTTTTCGTATTGTCCTGTCATTACCATAGCACGGTGTCCACCATGAAGGTTAGTGTCGAGACGGTACTTACGGTTTTTAAATAATTTCGACATAAAAGTTCCCGATATACTGAATTTTTTCAATCCTGGTAAAATCCATCCAAAGAACTCATGATAATTTCCTTCCGGAATAACAGTTGCCTGATAATCGTAGAAGCCTATAAAACCCTCTTTGTATATTTTTTCTCCGCTAAGCACATTGCCACTAATAAAGCGGTTGTTCTCACCTTTGATATTTCCGCTAGTCATATTGGTGATACATGCACCAACATAAGAGCGATAATACTTAGGATTATTTACTTCTGAACCGGTGAAAGCAAATACTCTTTTGAAATCAAGTTTACCATTTAAAAACAGATTTCCGATGGAAATAACCTCCTGAGGATGTGTATACCAAATAGATTCACCTTTGTTAATAGGATCTACCCTATTTATGTGAACACTGGTATTGCCTGCAGGATGAGGTCCTGAAAACTTGTTTATCTGAACATTTTTGGCATTCAATAAAACTTTTGAACTTGTTTTTTTGGCCGAAACATTAAGATGAACTTTTCCTTCTGTTAATTTTGATAGCACATCCAAACCAGCCTGAAACTCTTTTTCAAATCCTTCTACTAATAAATCGTAGTCGGGAGCAAGAGGAACAGAACTAAATCCATTAACAAATATTGATTTAGGAGTTTGTTTGGAATTTGCTATTACAGAAAATGGTCTTTGTTTTATCATCGGCCACAATCCGCTTTCAAGCATGGTATTGATAATTTCATCTCTGTTTAAACTATCAATACTTTTATTGCCAAATTTTACTGATTCACCTTTACCATCGCTCTCTATAATAATTTCGAGAAGTTTACGCTTGGCACCTCTAACCAAAGAAGTTACTTTTCCACTAACTGGAGCAGTAAATTTTACTTCTTCGCGATATTTGTCGTAAAATAGAGGAGTTCCCACTTTTACTTCGTCACCTTCTTTGACTAGCATTTTTGGGAAGCAACCGACAAAATCGGTAGGTTTAATAGCAAAACGTTTCGCGTTTAAGTCAACGATGGTCTTTTCGGCATCACCTAACAGTTTGATATCAATGCCTTTCCTAATTATGTAATCTGTTGACATATGTAAATCTATTCATGTTTAATCAGCTGCGAATTTAAATAAATTAATGTTAATGATTTAGCTTTAGTTTATTTTTCACAAAATTTGTAATTACTCTAAATAAGTAATTTACTGTTAATTGATTAACAAAAATTGATACATAGTAATTTACGTAAAAATTGAGCTTTTGATTATTAATAATATTAAATTAAAAATATTAAAAATTAATTATTTTGAGGCAATTTTTATTCATAATTTGAGTACTAAACTAGCAGAAACTCAATCTGTTAATTTATCACAACCAAATAGTACTCCGGCCAGTTATTTTGCTTTTTTTGGTGGTTAAGAAAATCAATCATTTTTCATATATTTGGTAATAATTGAGCATCAAATTCGTTTCAATATTCAAAAATCTTAATTATGAAAGTTAGTTACTTGATTACCATCATATTTTCATTTTTGTTTTTATCAAATTCAAATTTAGTAAAGGCACAAGTTAAAAACGATAATATTACTTATGACCCAAATATTCAGACTGTTTTGTTACATGAAAGAGGTAATCAACTTACTGAACCTGTAATAGTTTTGGGTTCGGGCAAGCAATTACAACTTTCTTTCGACGACTTGAGTGATGAGGCTTATATATTCAGATACACCATTATACATTGTTCATCCGATTGGAAGACATCGGATTTGGATGAAATAGAATATCTGGAAGGATATTTCGAAGACGAGATAGAAGAATATAAATTCTCATTAAATGCTGTTCCTCAGTATATTCACTATAATTTGAATTTCCCTAATGAAAATATGCAAGTGAAGTTATCGGGTAACTATATAATAAAGGTATATCTTGATAGCCCTGAGCCGCAAAATGTAATACTTACAAGAAGGTTT
This sequence comes from Marinilabiliales bacterium, assembly GCA_002869365.1. GTDB lineage: Bacteria > Bacteroidota > Bacteroidia > Bacteroidales > F082 > BM524. The sequence goes on from PKTA01000217.1 coordinate 2,553, forward strand.
TTTGTGGTTGAGCCATTGACTCGCATAGAGGCTAGTATTCCATTTTATCCAAAGAAACTGGAGTATACTCGTTTAAAACAGCAAATAGACCTTAAAATTCATACTCCTGATTTGTTTTCGGCCGAGCCGGAAGCCAGGGTTAATGTTAGCATAAGGCAGAATGGGCGATGGGACAATATGAAAACTAATCTTAAACCCACATCCATAATGATGAATACTTTAGAATACAATTATGCTGACGGGATAGTTTTTGATGGAGGCAATGAATTTAGAAACTTCGACATGAAAAGTTTTTGGTATCAATCGCCGCAAATCCAACGTATAATCAACGATGCCAACGGTTATAATGTAATACTGCACGGGGATGGAATTAGAAAAGGCAAACCCTATGAAACCATAGAAGATATAAATGGCCGGCGACTTATTAAAGCTAGAAATGATCAGGAAACATCCATAGAGGGTGAATATGCTCTTGTGGATTTCACACTGCACAGCAAGAAAATAGAAAATGCCGATATATATATAATGGGTCAGCTTAACGACTGGAAAATGAATGCTTTAAGCCGAATGCGCTATAGCCCTGAAACCAACAGGTATTATGGTCAGTTATTCCTAAAGCAAGGTTATTACAACTATAATTATGTAGTTAAAAGAAAAGGCGAAGAGGTTGGAGATATTACAGTTATAGAAGGCGACTTTTGGGACACATTTAATAATTATTATATTTATGTTTATTATAGAGAACGAGTTCCTGAATACGATCGTTTAATAGGATACCTGGAGTTTAGTTCACATTAGCCAATAGTGAATATTTTTCCTCAAATAAGAATTGTTTTTTAATATAAATTCAGCCGGTTGCTAGATTATAGTTACCGGTTTTTTTATTCGTATCTCAACGACTCTATAGGATCGAGGTGAGCGGCTTTGTTTGCCGGAATAATTCCTGATACTAAAGCAACAAAAAATGTTAAAATTAAACCTCCAAACATCCATTGCCATGGAATAATAAATGAACTTCCTATTGCAAGAGATACCAGGTTTCCAATCATTATTCCCATTATAACACCAAGTATACCACCCAGTTGTGCAATCACTACGGCTTCAGCAAGAAATTGATTTCTTATTGTTTTGCTTGTAGCGCCAATGGCCTTTCTAATACCGATCTCTCTTGTTCTTTCAGTAACCGAAACCAGCATAATATTCATAAGTCCAATTGCTGCACCCAGAAGGGTTATTAATCCAATAACGGTAGCTCCAATCTGGATTTTACTGGTTAGTTTTATGAGCATATTTGCAACATTATCACTTTTTATTATTGCAAAAGAATCATCAAAGCCAAGTTTGTCATCTCTTATTTTTCTCAGCAGACCGGTGGCTTCTCCTATTGCCGGTTCCATTTCATTCTGGCTGTTTACCATCACGCTAATGCGGAAATTCATATTGGGCCTGGAAAAATACTGTCGTATGTTTGCTATTGGGGCCATACATGATCTGTCGCCACTAAACCCAATACTGGAGCCTCTTTCTTTTAATACACCTACTATCCTGTACTTTCCCGCTCCAACAGAAATTATTTTTCCTATTGGATCTTCTTTAGTATCAGTAAAAAGTTTTTTATAAATCTCGATGCCAATAACTACTACATGACTACCCTGTTGCACCTCTGTAGCAGTAATACTTCTTCCTCTTCCTATTTCCAGCCCTGAGGCCTTAATATAATTTTCATCAATTCCCATAACCTGAATGTTGGGATTTGTTTTTTCCGATTTGTATTTTAAAGTTGCGATGCCAGTACCATAAGTAAAAACTGATGCTGTAGCAGGAAATTTATATTCTTCTTTGAATTTCATTGCCTGCTGGTAGGAGATAGGTTCATAGGATTTATTTCTTCTTCGCTCTCCGCCGATATGCACTCGTATATCACGGTTTTGTATACTGAAAGTATTTGAGCCCATCATGGCAAAATTGTCGTTTAGAAAGTATTCTACAGCATCAATTGCTGTAAGTATCCCTACCAAAGCCATAATTCCGAATGCAATAATTAATACTGTAAGTATTGTCCTCAACAAATGACTCTTTATTGAAAGAAAGGATATTCTTAAATTCTCCTTTAATAGTCTAGTATTTGCCATATTCTTTGGTTAATCTTCTTTTAATCCATAGGCAAGATCACCTGCATCGCCAAGACCCGGAACAATGTATGATTTTGCTGTTAATTCATCATCAATTTTACCTGTCCAAATAGTTACTTTTCTTAAGGAAAAATGTCTTTCTATTGTTTCAATTCCTTCTTCTGTTGCAAGCAAACTAACTACATGAATTTTTTTTGGATTTCCTTTTTCAAGTAGTCCTTTTAAGGAAGCCAGCATTGACCCTCCGGTTGCTAGCATTGGGTCGCTGATTATCAATACTCTGTCCTTTATTGACGGAGATGAAAGATAGTCGAGGTTAATATGGAACTCGTCGGCGGTATCGTACTTTCTGTAGGCTGAAACAAATGCATTATCGGCATTATCGAAATAATTTAATAATCCCTGATGTAATGGTAATCCTGCTCTAAGGATAGTTGCCAGCACGGGCTTTTCGGTAATTAATTGCATTTTAGCCGTGCCCAAAGGTGTTACAACTTCCCTCTCTTCAGTTTTCAGGGTTTTGCTTATTTCATAAGCGAATATTTCACCCATGCGTTCCAAATTCCTCCTGAATCGCATACTGTCATTCTGAACCTCACTATCTCTTATTTCTGAAAGAAAATTATTGAATACAGAATTCTTTAAACCTAATTCCTTAACCATAGACCCAAAATTTTCAACAAAGTTAACATAAAGAGTTTTAAATTAATAGTTAATAATTAAAAACTAACAACTATCAACTAACAACTATCAACTAACAACTAATAGTTAAAAGTGTGCTAGAGTTTATAGAGAGCCTGAAGTTCATCGAGTTCATCGAGTTAATAGAGTGCGCTAAAGTGCCTAAAGTTCATAGAGTGCCTTAAGTTAAAAGTTAAAAACTAAAAACTAAAAGTTAGGATTAGTGACCCTACCTTCATTACATTTCGGCAGGCAAAGAATGACTAATGACTTTTTCATATGGAGATTTCTCGTCGTCTTTCAGACTCCCGCGAAATGACATAATTGAGTTACAGGTTCATAAAGTGCACTAGAGTTCATTGAATGCCTAAAGTTAAACACTAAAAGTTATGACTAGTAACTAGTGACCATTCACAACTTATAATTCATAACTCATAACTCATTATAGTTTCACCATCATAATCGTATCGTCTTTATCCAATAGTTGAATAAAAACATCCGGTATATTTGAAGAGAATTCTCTAACGGCTTGCATTATACCAGGCCAATCTGGATTATGATCATGGATTAATAAAATTCCTCCCTTTGACATAAGAGGATAAAAATATTCCAAACCCGCAATTGTGGGATTATACAAATCAGCATCCAGGACTACCAGGGCATATTTTTGTTTTGGTACACCTTCGCTACTATTGGGAAAATACCCCTTGTGAAAATGAAATTTCTTACTCTTTAACCTGCTCTTTACCTGCTCAATAGAAGTGTCTGCAAAGTTGTGTGTAGTATATGTGGCAGCCTTTCCTGTTTCGTCTTTCAAATCTCTTTCGGTAAACCCTTCAAAGGTGTCGAAAAGATGAATTTCCCTTTCGGGCGACATTAAGTGTAATATTTCTGAGGTATCACCTTTGTAAACTCCTAGTTCGGCATACGCTCCTTCTATTTGCTTTTCATCGAGACGTTGTGTCTGAAACCAGAAATTAAAAAACCTGCTCTTGTCTTTATACTTCCTGGAAGCCTTTGCCAGTTCGCTACTTAATAAGCCTTTATTTTGTAATTCTTTCCATACTTTTGGTTCATAATTACGACCAAAAAATTCCGTGAAAGCATAGTAAATACCAAATACTATCAATGCTAAAACGAGAAATAACTGAATGATATTATAAGCTGATAATTCCATAATTATATAATTTCGGCAACAACAAAAGTGCTGCCGCCAATAAATATTAAGTCGTTGGGATTACTATTATTACGAGCTGAATTATAGGCTTCCATAACCGATGAATGCGTTTTACCATTTAATCCGGCTTTAAAAGCATGTTCTGCTAACAACCCCTCATCCATACCTCTTGGAATATCGGGTTTGCAAAAATAATAGGATGCATTTTTTGGTAATAAATTTAAAATATCATAGGGTTCTTTATCGTTAACCATGCCAAATACTACATGCAAGTTGCTGTAATTCATTAGTTTAATTTGCTTCACAACGGCATGTATGCCATCAATATTATGACCTGTATCGCAAATTGTAAGAGGCATATCGCTAATTTTATGCCATCTTCCCGCCAAGGAAGTATTTGAAATTACATTTTTTAATCCGTCAAGAATATTTTCATTGCTTATCGACAAGTCTTTTTCTTTTAACTTTATAGCTATTGCAATAGCGGTACAAATATTTTCGGTTTGATAATCGGCAGCAAGAGGGGAGGTGGCATTTTCAGCGAACAACTCATTCTTATGCCAAATATCGAAGTTCTTTTTAAACTGATCTGGCGTATTTAATGTTTTGATAGATATCAGGTTTTCTGCATATGATATTTCAACATTCTTCTCTCTGGCAGTATTACCAAAAACTTCGGCAGTTTCATTTTGTTTTCTGCCCACTACCAAAGGAATATTTGGTTTTATAATTCCTGCTTTTTCAACAGCAATTTTTTCAATAGTATTACCAAGAAACATTGTATGGTCGAGCCCAATATTTGTAATAGCAGTGATTATTGGATTACAAACATTGGTTGAGTCAAGTCGACCTCCCATACCTGTTTCCAGAACTGCAAAGTCAACATTGAGAGAGGCGAAATATTCGTAGGCCATTGCAACCGTCATTTCAAAAAAGGAAGGTTTTATTTTTTCAATTATATCATGGTTTTTACTGATAAATTCAGTTACAAATTCTTTTTCAACCATCTCACCATTTACTCTGATTCTTTCTCTAAAATCTCGCAGATGAGGTGATGTATACAGTCCTGTTTTATATCCGGACTCCTGTAATATTGAAGTTATTTGATGAGCAACACTACCCTTTCCATTTGTTCCGGCTATATGAATGGCTTTAAAGGTATTCTGTGGGTTGTTTAATGCGCCGAGTAATTTAATTGTAGTATCAAGATTGGCTTTATATGCAGCCTTGCCAACTCTTTGGTACATAGGGAGTTGATTAAAAAGCCACTGAATGGTTTCCTGATAATTCATCTGATAAATTAAGATTTGATTAAAGAGGCAAAAGTATTTGAAAATTATTGTATGACAAAGGTATATGTGATATTTCCTCTTTGAAGTGCTTCTGCTTTTGGGTCAGCTTCAAACTTTGAATTTTTTGCAGCATTAACAGCTCTTTCCCTTATAGTAGGATCAAGTATGGTTGTTCCTTTTGATTTAACCTGGGCTTTTACAACTTTTCCATCGCGGTCGGCCCAAATATCAACAACTACAGTGCCTTGTTCTTTGAAGTCGTTTGCTGGTTCTTCAAGGTACAAACTGCCTCTGCCTCCTAAATAATACGAAGGACCATTACCTTTTCCACCACGACCATCATACTTATCGCTGTCTTTAAATCCTTTGGGTTTGCCCTGGTCGCCTATACCACCGGCCTTTCCCTGGTTTGTACCATCAGTATTATTATTTGCAGATCCGGGGAAGAGTGCTTTTTTGTTAACTACAGGTTCGGGATCGGCTTCAATAATTTCTTCAGTTGTTTCTTGCTCAAACTGAGTTGAATCAATAGTTTCTTCAACTATTTTTTCTTCAGGTGGCTTAACCGGTTCCGGTTTTTTCTCCTCTACTTTTTCAGGTTCTTTCTTTGGCTTTTCTATTTCCTTAGGTTTTTCCTTTTCTTCCTCTTTTATAGAAGGAGCCTCTTCGGTATCTTGTTCAACAACTTTTTCTTCCTCCTGTACAGGTTCTGGTTCTGGCTGAGGTTCGGGCTGTACTTTTTTTGGTGGAGTAACTTTTGTTTGAGGCGGAGGAGTCTCGCTTTGAATATTTCCTTTACCTGTTTCAGTAAAACCTAAATTTACTTCTACACCTTCTTCACCAGGAAGAGGAAGGGGAGTGCTTAGTACTATTAAAAACAGAAAAATAAACACCATAATATGCACAATAGTAGTTACTATTACAGCTCGGCGTTTATCTTTATTCAGGTTCATTATTATATATTTTTTGTTAAGTAATTAAAAATCACTTTATTTCTTTGGCTTAGTAGCCAGAATAACTTTATGTTTTGTGCCGTGTTTACTGTTAATGTTGTTTACGGCATCAATTACAACAACTATATCTTGTACAGGAGCAGTTTTATCGGAACGCAATACTACTGAAGCATCGGTATCGCCTCTTATAATACTATAGATTACATTTTCCAAATTTGCAGGATCTACTCTCCTGTCTTCAACATAATAGTTACGGGCTTTATTAATGTAAATAGTTACATTTTGAGTTGCCATAGTTTTACTATTGCTACTGGGCAACAGAAGTTTAATGGCATTTGGCGCAACTAAGGTTGAAGTTAGCATAAAGAATATCAAAAGCAGGAATACTAAATCAGACATCGATGCGGTGCTGAACTGAGTGTCCCTTTTATTTCTCATTTGAATTGCCATAGTTCTGTCCTTTTTTTTAATTATTTGGCAGGCTCATATAGCACATCCATGAACTCTGTAGCATTTATTTCCAGTTTGTAAACAACTTTTTGTATTCTAGCAACCAGTATGTTATAAAAAATATAAGCTGTTATACCAACTATTAATCCTCCAACAGTAGTTATCATTGCCTGATATATACCTTTTGAGAGAAGTTCTATATTGATGTTGTTTCCTGCCATCGACATATCATAAAATGCCTGTATCATACCAATTACAGTACCAAGGAAACCAAGCATAGGGGCAGCACCGGCTATGGTTGCCAGACCAGCTACATTTTTCTCGAGTTTGGAAATTTCCAGTTTACCGATATTCTCAATAGCAGCATTGATATCGTTGAGTGGTTTTCCAATTCTGGCCAAGCCCTTGTCAATCATTCTGCCTATAGGCGAATTATTACTAACACATAAAGCTCGTGCCGATTCTAGTTTGCCATCATGAATATATGAACGTATGTTGTTCATGAAGTTTTTATCTTCCTTGGCAGCACGTCCGATAATAAAATATCTCTCAATAAAGATATAAAATGCAATTATGGATAGTAAACCTATTACTCCCATTATCCATCCGCCTTTTAATATTAAGTCGAGAATAGGAAGGGTAACTTCCCCTTCCCCTTCGATACCGACAAGGTTTTGTGCGGCTTCCTGAATTTGTAAAATAATTCCTGTTATCATGTTTAATTTTTTTCCTGAAGAATGGCTAATTTAAATCATATTAGTGATTCATGAATATTACTGTCAGATGTTTTTAACATTTTACTGTTAATACAAACAGAAATAGATTAAATTTATTGTTTTTCAAATGTTGTTGGCGATATTTATTTTGCTAATTCGTTTATGCTTAGATGTAAAGGGGGTTCTTAAAAATTATAATATCCACAAGACATCAACCTGTTATTTATTAACTCTAATTTAGATTCTATATAAATTTGAGTTTCAGCACTATATTTAATCATTTTATGGCCTTAACGAATGTTAATTTTTTAATTTTGCGCCCGTAATAAATAAAAAAAGATATTGGTATGTTTATACTTATGGTAGTAATTTTTGTTCTGGGTTATACAATGATAGCCCTTGAACATCCGTTAAAGATTGATAAAGCAGCATCTGCTTTATTAACGGGTACAATTTTATGGGCAATTTATGCTTTAAATGCGACTGGACTTTTAGCCCTTGATTTAAGCCCCACCTGGGAAATGGCAAGAGCGATGGCAAACGATGTTGTATCTTTTGTTAAACCCAATGTTGAAGGGCCTTATTTTAAAATGGCATGGGGCACAACTGTTGCAACAGCAAATGATGTTACTCATTTTGTAACTCATGATCTTGAGCATCACTTGGTAGAAATTGCAGAAATTTTATTCTTTTTGCTTGGTGCCATGACAATTGTTGAAACTGTGGACCAACATCAGGGATTCAAACTAATTACCGACAAAATTAAAACCACTAATAAAGTAAAATTATTATGGATTCTAAGTATCCTTACATTCTTCATGTCGGCTACTCTTGATAATTTAACTACTACTATTGTATTGGTAGCATTATTGAGAAAGTTAATTTCCGATCAGAAAACAAGATGGTTCTTTGCAAGTATGGTAGTTTTAGCAGCAAATGCCGGTGGTGCATGGTCGCCAATTGGTGACGTTACTACTATTATGTTATGGATTGGAGGACAGGTTACTGCATTAAATATTATTACAGATGTAATCTTACCAAGTTTAGCAACAATGATTGTGCCCTTAGTAATTGTTTCGTTTACAGTGAAAGGTGATGTTGAAAGGCCTGTGTTAGCAGCAGGTGAAGGCGAAGAATTTACAACTGCTTTCGAAAGAAAACTCTTACTCTTTATGGGTGTTGGAGCTTTGCTTTTTGTTCCTGTTTTTAAAACGGTAACACATTTACCTCCTTACCTTGGAATGTTATTTGGATTAGGTGTAATTTGGCTGGTTACAGAAGTAATGCATAGAAATAAACCGTTAGAAGATAAAAGAAAACTAACCGTTATTGGAATTCTCAAAAAAGTAGATGTTCCAACAATCTTCTTCTTCTTGGGTATACTTACTGCCGTGGCCGCTCTACAATCAGTAGGACATCTTGATGTTCTTGCTAAATATTTAGATGAAAACTTACAGAATATTTACCTTATTAACTTAATTATTGGAGTATTATCAGCGATAGTTGATAATGTGCCTCTTGTTGCTGGAGCAATGGGTATGTATCCAATTGCTGAAGTAGGATCAGTAGGTTATATGGCCGACTTTATGATAGATGGTAAATTCTGGCAGTTCCTAGCTTATTGTGCTGGAACAGGGGGAAGCATTCTTATTATTGGATCTGCAGCAGGAGTTGCAGCCATGGGATTGGAGAAAATTGATTTTATATGGTATTTGAAAAAAATTAGTTTGTTGGCACTTGCCGGTTACCTTGCCGGAGCAGGAGTTTATTATTTACAAATGACATATTTATTCTAAAATATATTTTATTAATGAAAAACCTCCAAAATTAATTTTTTGGAGGTTTTTTTTATTCACTTTTTTTGGAAAAAGGTGTTTTATGGGGTTAATAAGTTCATAAGTAAGAAAATATTTCATAATGCTATAGAATACATATCGTTACAATTATTGTTTAATAAACAGATTTACTGAAAGTTAAAATTTACTTTTGCCTTTTTTAAAAACTCTTATTTAGTAAGTTTCTAAATATCATAATAGTTAGATATTTAGATGTGTTAGATATTAATAATTTATTATCAATATTTAATTTTGCACATCTTTAATTTTAATAATTATAACTATGTTTATTTTAATGATAGTAGTATTTGTTCTTGGTTATCTTATGATAGCTCTTGAACACCCGCTTAAAATAGATAAGGCTGCATCCGCTTTACTATTGGGATCAGTGATTTGGACTGTATACATTATGGATGTCGGAAGTGTTCTGGGCCTTGGATATAGCGATTCGTGGTTGAGTTTCCTTCATAGTACTGATTTTAAAGGATTTACAGCCAAGTATCCGGATGCTGGTCTTCTGGAACAAATGAAGTATCATGTTATTGATAATGAAATTGTAAGACATCTTGGTGATATTTCACAAATCCTGTTTTTCCTTCTGGGGGCAATGACAATAGTTGAAACAATTGATCAGCATCAAGGGTTTAAAATAATTACTGATAGAATAACTACAACCAACAAAGTGAAGTTGTTATGGATACTTAGTATTATTACTTTTTTCATGTCGGCATTGCTTGATAATCTTACAACAACAATTGTAATGGTTGCCCTTTTACGTAAACTTATTGAAGATAAAAAAACAAGATGGTTCTTTGCCAGTATGGTAGTTATTGCTGCTAACGCAGGAGGTGCATGGTCGCCAATTGGTGATGTAACTACTATTATGTTGTGGATAGGCAAACAGGTAACTGCCGGAAACATTATTATGATGGTTATAATACCAAGTATATTTAATATGCTATTCCCATTGTTGGTAGTTTCAATGTTCATGAAAGGAGAGGTAAAACGTCCTACATTAAACGAAGATGAATCCAGAGAGTTTACAACTGGTTTTGAGCGTAAACTACTTCTTATAATGGGTGTTGCAGCATTATTATTTGTTCCTGTATTTAAAACAGTAACACATTTACCTCCTTATATGGGAATGCTTTTTGGCTTAAGTGTTATTTGGATTACTACCGAGTTAATGCACAAAAACAAAAGTTTGGAAGACAGAAGGAAACTTACAGTAATAGGTGTTTTAAGAAAAGTAGATGTTCCTACAATTTTCTTCTTCCTTGGAATTCTATCAGCCGTTGCTGCTTTGGAATCAGCAGGACATCTAAGACTATTGTCAGAATATCTTGATGAACATGTTCATAATATTTATGGAATAAATGCTGCAATTGGAGTTTTATCATCTATAGTTGATAACGTACCACTAACAGCAGGAGCAATGGGAATGTATCCTGTGATGACTGAAGCAATGGTACAAGCATCTGTTGAACCTGCTTATATGCATCATTTTGTGCAAGACGGAGCTTTCTGGGAATTGCTTGCTTACGCAGCCGGAACAGGTGGAAGTATATTAATTATTGGTTCTGCTGCAGGTGTTGCTGCTATGGGACTTGAGAAAATTGATTTTATATGGTATATGAAGAAAATTAGTTGGTTAGCTTTAATAGGATATTTTGGTGGTATCTTTATTTACTGGCTGCAGGAATTGATTTTCTTCCACGGATAATAAACAAATTCACTATCAAGCCCCCGAAATTATTTGCGGGGGTTTTTTTATGCCTATAATCATGGATAATATACTATGCCTGATGAAGAATCTTTTATTGCACCTGTTACTGATGCCAGGCAGTTTGTTTCTCCTAACACTCTTAAAACACCCATAAAAGCAAATATTAATGCCTCCTTGAAGTCGATAGTAATATTATCGGGTTTAATTAACTGATGTTTGGTCTCCATTTTAATTGCTTTTACAAAAAAATCATTGTGAGCACCTCCACCGGTTATTAGGAGCCTTGCGGCAGGAAAATCTTTTATTGCCTCATTTATTTGATATGCAATATGCTTTGTAACTGTATATAATTTGTCTTCTATACTACAATTAAAATTGTCCACAATTTTTATAAAATAGTTTTTAACATATTGATTGCTAAGCGATTTAGGATAGGATTTAAGGAAGTAAACATCCTTATTTAATTTTTCGAAAAGTTTGGGGTTCATTTTTCCCAACAAAGCGATATTACCCTTATCATCGTAAGGTTTACCCAACTGAAGACTCAGGTGATTTAATATCTGATTAGCTCCGCAAATGTCGAATGCAACTCTTTTCGAATTTTTAATAAATGAGATATTTGCTATGCCTCCTATATTAAGACAAAAATCAAATTTATGAAAAAGAAGTTCATCACCAATGGGTACTAAGGGAGCACCCTGACCTCCCAACAATATGTCCTTACTTCTAAAATCGCTTATGGTTTTTATTCCTGTGTTTAAAGCAATCGATTGCCCATCGCCCAGTTGAAATGTGAATCCTGAGGCTGGCTCATGGAAAATAGTGTGGCCATGGGAGGCGATGATATCGGGTTTAATATTATGTTTTTTAACAAAAGTATTAATCTGGTCAGCTAATAACTTGCCATATGATGTATTTGTTTCCAGAACTTTTGTGGCAGTGGCAGTAGGCAGTTCTTTCAAAGTTAATATCCACTCTTCGGTATAGGAAATGGTTTCGGCTACAATAATTTCATAAGTCCAATTATCGTCACTTTTTTGAAATTCACAATATGCCATATCTAGCCCATCCAGTGAACTGCCCGACATTAAACCTAAAGCATAGTATTTTGTCATAAAAAATTATAGATTGTCCAGAATTAGTTCAAGTTTCATACCTCTGCTACCTTTAATTAAGATTGTAAAATCCTTCAATTTATTAGATTTCAACCAATTTTTTAAATCTGAAGTTTTCTCGAAATATCTAAAATTATTACTCCCCGCAAATTTATAAAACTCACTACCCACAAGAAACACCTCACTAAAGCCGGTATTTTCAAGATTATTAATTACTTGTTTATGCTCTTCTTCCGAATCCTTGCCAAGTTCAAACATATCTCCTAAAATTAGCAAAGGTTTTTCTGCTTTAAATTCCCTGAAACTTATTATGGCTCCATTCATGCTTACGGGGTTGGCATTATAAGCATCAAGAAGTATAGTATTATTTTTTGTTTTAAGTATTTGTGATCTACTGTTTTCAGGAATATAGTTTTCTATTGCTCTACAAATCGCATCGGGGCTAATACCGAAGAAGATCCCGCTCGCTATTGCTGCCATGATATTTGGAAAATTATACTGGCCATATAGGTGACTTTGAATAGTATATTTGGATCCTTTATGCTTCCAGTCAACAATAAGTGCAGGATTGCTGCTTATAATTTCTGCGGTGATGTTTGCCTCACTTGTAGTTCCATAAGTAAATGATTTTATTCCTGTAGACAGTTCTTTTAGCAATTTATCGTCATTGTTGAGGATTATTTCTCCTCCAGTATTTTTAATAGAATTATATAGCTCCGATTTTGCCTTGATAACACCTTGCAAACTTCCAAATCCTTCCAGATGTGCTTTTCCGATATTTGTAATTATACCATAATTTGGAGATGCTAATTCACATAAAAATGCAATTTCCCCTATATGGTTTGCTCCCATTTCAATTATTGCTATTTCAGTATCTTGCTTAGTTTGCAGCAAACTCAAAGGTACGCCAATATGATTGTTGAGGTTTCCCTTAGTAAAACTTATTTTCTTTTGAGAAGAGAGCACAGAATAAATGAGTTCTTTAGTTGTTGTTTTGCCATTGGAGCCTGTTATAGCTAAAATGCTGGTATTAAGTTTGTTTCTGTGTAGTTTGGATAGTAGTTGAAGTGTTTTTAAGCAGTTGTTTACAAGTATATATTCTGGACCGTTTTTATATTTAACATCGTCGATAACTGCAGCAATTGCTCCATTATCTATTGCTTTCTCAGCAAACTTATTCCCGTTGAAATTTTCTCCCGAAAGGGCGAAAAACAAATTAGATTTCTCACATGTACGGCTATCGGTACTAATGCCTGTGCTTTGTTTCCAAAGATTATAAATATTCTCTAAATCCATTGATTTTTAAAATGTTTGACACCGAAATTTTATTTATTCAAATATAGCAAAATTTATCTGGCTTAAGTGCCATTATGCTGGTAATAAATGCTGAAAGATATTTGCAAAATAGAAGGCATAAAAAAAGCCTCTGCAATAATTACAGAGGCTTTTTTTTAAAATTTTTTCTTTATCTGTCGGAGGCGCCTACTTTTATCATAGCGCAACGGAATCCGATAGTAGATGAACCTTCGTCCTCATTCAGATATCTTCTTACACCAGGACTTAAGTAATATACTCCATCTTTCCATGAACCACCTTTAACAACTCTGGCTTTATCACTTATAAGAGTAGTTACACCATAATCATACATTTTTGATGTGCTTTCAGGATCGTCATTTCCTAACCAATCGGCCTGAATTGTTGACTGATAGTCTCCATCACGATAGTTAACGTTGTTTGCCTTACGGTAGTTTTTACGATTTGCAGCTTCTTCAGGAGAAATTTCTTCATATTTGATTTTTCCCAAACTGTCTTTTTCGGCAATACCGCCGTTAATATCTTTTACCTTATTAGTGTAGATATTACCACGGAAAGGGTTGTAGTCAGCAACATCCTGATGCGACATTGGGCGATAGATATCAAGTACCCACTCGCTAACGTTACCTGCCATATTATACAAGCCATAATCGTTTGGCCAATATGAACCTACAGGACCAGGAAGGTCAGCAGCATCGTTCAAATTACCTGCAACACCCATATAGTCACCACGACCTCTTTTGAAGTTGGCAACAAAACTTCCATAATATTTAGTTTCATCGGTTCTAACACCACTTCCATTCCATGGGTATGTTCTTCTTTCAACAACTCTGTTGAAAAGAGTATTACCAACTAAACCAAGGGCTGCATACTCCCATTCTGCTTCGGTGGGAAGTCTATAATTAGGAAGAAGGATGCCGTCTTCAAATCTTACATTTCTGATTCCTGTACCATTTGGATCTAAATCTTCTTTACCTTCGTTAACAAGACCTTCGTATTGTCCTGCTAAATAAGCATCTGTATTAAAGTTATTGGCTCCTCTTTGATCAGGGTCAAAATCCAAAATACCTGATTCGATAAGTTGATTTTCATTTACTCTGTCGGTTCTCCATGATGCATAATCATTAGCCTGTAACCATGTTACACCTACCACAGGATAATTGTGATAAGAAGGGTGGCGGAAATAAGTATTTACCAAAGGTTCGTTATAAGCAAGTTTATCTCTCCACACAAGGGTGTCGGGTAATGCTTGCTGCACAACCAGTGGAAAATCTTCTCCATATACTCTGTTTAGCCAGTAGATATATTCAAGATAATCGAGGTTACTAACCTCAGTTTGATCCATATAAAAACTGCTTACAGTTACTTTACGTGGAGGATTGTCCCATTCATAAAATGGATTTTCTTCGGTAGCACCCATAGTAAAGGTACCTCCTTCGATGAGTATTAATCCCGGTCCGGCGATCTGGCTTGGCACATCGGCCACTTCAAATCCGCCATTTTCAGGATTGTTATACTCCCATCCTGTTGTTCTTGAGGTCTCGTTCTTACCGCAAGATGTTGTTAAAATCGCAATTGTTGCAATTCCTATTACAAATGAAAATAAGTGTTTAATATTTAACATCTTTAAAAAATTTGTATTTCTATGTTCTTGTTATAACTAAAATGATGGTGCACTTATTGCCCTGATACGTCGTCTTTTTTGTTCTTTGTAAATACAGAAGTCCCAGGCAAGGGATATTTCATGCGCACCTCCTGCTTTTCCTCCAACATTCGACATGGTTGCATCATAACTATATCCAAATCTTACATTATCAAATTTAAGTCCTATTAATGCAATAACAGCATCAGGATTTTGGAAATTATGACGATAGTAAGCCCCTACTACAAAAGGATATTTATTTACGTATAACCCGGCATTCAACTGGTGGAACTTACCCTGTTGCATATATAATATGCTGGGCTGCAGCATAATATCGTCAGGATCGTAGCCGCCAAGCATACCTTGTGTTATATTTATATTAACGGAACCATGTCCAGTAATCTTCATATCTATCTTGCTGTCAGGATTGTCATAAAACGACAACTGCGGTTGTGTTAAATGGTCAACAGCAATACCTACATTGAAAATATCGAAATAAGTCATTATTGCTCCAACTGAGAAATCAACAACAGAAACATCAAAACTCGATGGAGGAGTTTCATTAGTCGGACCTGATATTTCACCAGTAGCCGAATTTATCTGGTCGGCAAAAAATAACTTATCCCAGTTTAAATGCTCTTGATAAAAACCTGCTTTTACACCAAAATTAATGATAATTGGCTCTGATACTCTTAGTTTATAAACATAAAAAGCGGCTGCTGAAGTTCTGGATAATGCACCATCACCTTGCTGGTCGCTCATAACTAATAAGCCAAATCCACTATTAATTCCAGGTAAACTTTGATCGTAACTTACGTTATAAGTGGCATAGGCATTAGACAGGCCTGGCCACTGATTACGATAATTAAGATTGAGTCTTCCGCACTGCGTACTCCCTGCAAACGCCGGACTAAGGTATAAGGGGTTGGCGTAAAATTGCGAAAACTGTGGGTCTTGAGCATAGGACTGTAACGTGCTTCCCAGCGCTAAGACTACTGCTATTATTAATCGAAATTGCTTTGACATCAACACATGAAATTTGATTTCGGTTTTGAGCCTACAATTATACAACCTTTTTCTTTTGTAACAATAACGAAATTGAAAAAATTATAATTTTTCGTTAAAAAAAATGTCTACAAAATAAAATATCCCCTTGGTCGTTATAAATCTGGAATTCAAAAACCAATTTTATTAAAACAATATCTTTGACTTCAAAAAAACAAATAATGTTGCATCGCACAATAATTTTATTTTTTGTCCTGGTATTTTCCAGCGCCTATGCTCAGACCTATAATTATTCATTTAATGAAAGCATAAACTGGGAAAATATTGATAAGATAAATCTTTCTGAAGGTAATTCAATTGAAAGATTATCGTTTACAGGAGCTTTTTATAATGACTTCGAGGCTAGCCCTTATCTTTCGAAAGATTATCTTATTCACACAGGAGATGCCTCTGTTAGAGCAAAATTGGAAAACATGGTTTTTATACAGGCTAGTGAGGCCGAAACAAAACTGCTATTTGACAAAAATGAAAAACCTGAGGAAAATATAAAACTTGATGCAGATGTAATTATTAGTCAGAAGCAACCATATGCCAATGTGAAAATAACTCCATTACGATGGAATTCATCAATGAACATCGTAGAAAAATTAGTGAGTTATGAAATTATTATTGAAGTTGAGGGAAATGTTGTTCATCAAAATATGAGTACAAAATATGCTTCTAACTCAGTATTGTCTTCCGGCGATTGGTTTAAAATACGTATAAAAAAGGGAGGAATTTATAAAATTACCTACTCTCAACTTCAGGAAATGGGCTTTAATGTCGATGCTAATCCTTCAAAAATTGCTGTTTATGGAAATGGCGGTGGAACTCTTCCTGAAATTAACAATGAGTTCCGTTATGATGATTTGGTAGAAAATGCCATCGAAATGGTTGGTACACAGGATGGTAGTTTCGATGCAGGAGACTATATACTGTTTTATGGCGATAATCCGGTAAAATGGGAGTATAATTATTCATATCTGCGATTTCAACATATGAATAATTATTATGACGATTATACATATTACTTTATTACAATAAAAAATGATGGAAACGCTAAACGTATACAAAAGGTTAATCCACCTTCGGGAAATGCTTCCATAGAAGTTAACACTTTTAATGATTATGCTTATCATGAAGTGGATACTTTAAACCTTGCAGGTTCAGGACGTACATGGTATGGTGAAGTTTTTGACTTTAACCTTAAAAAATCATTTAACTTTTCGTTTCCAGATATTGTAAAGCAACCAGGTGCAAACTGTTATGCATCTTTAGCTTCAAGAGCATATTCTTCCAATCAGTTTCTGGTTTATATTGATAATCAGTTGCAGAAAACCCAGCAGATGCCAATAACCGCAAATAATGGATATGAATATGGCAGAACCCGTAATGCTGATTTTGATTTCACACCAAAATCAGATGATATTGTTGTAACTCTGGAATACCAAAGAGTATCAACAGGTTCGGTAGGTTACTTAAACTATATTGAATTAAATGTTGAAAGAAATTTAAAGTTTACAGGTAATCAAATGCCTTTTCGCAAAGCATTTTCCTGGGAAATAAACGAACTTGCCAAATATGATATAGGAGGAGAAACATCAAATATCAGAGTCTGGGATGTTACTGATTTAACAAATACTAGTGAAATGACTTTATCGTCCTCAGGAGGAAAAGTTAATTTTAAATCACAAACAGATACCTTAAGGCAGTTTATTGCTTTCAATAGTGAAGAGTTTTATACTCCACAATTTGTGGAAAAAGTAGAAAATCAAAATTTGCATGCTGTAAGAAATGTTGATTATCTGATTATTTCACATCCATCGTTTTTGGAAGAAGCAAACCGACTTGCTGAATTTCATAGTGAGAACCAAAATTTTAAGGTATATGTAACCACACCTCAAAAAATTTATAATGAGTTTTCTTCAGGTTCACAGGATATTACAGCAATACGAGATTTCTGTAAAATGCTTTACGATAAAAGCGATGCAGGTAAAGAATTAAAATACCTCCTCCTTTTCGGAGACGCTTCTTACGATTACAAAGACAAACTTTCCGACAATTCTAATTTTGTTCCTTGCTGGGAACATACCAAGTCATTGAATATTATATCATCAATTGCCAGCGATGATTATTACGGTTATCTGGATGACGGAGAAGGTAGTCTTGACGGTAATAACAGAGTTGATATTGGTATAGGACGTTTTGTTGTACAAACCTTTGAGGAGGCAACGGCTGCCGTTAATAAATCGATAAATTACTGCACAAATACTCAGGAAAATATGGGACCCTGGAGAAACCAGATTACTTTCCTGGCTGACGATGAAGATTCGAACCACCATATGCATGATGCCGAAACTCTTGCTGCTTATTTGGATGAAAATTATAAAGAGTATTTAGTTGATAAAATATATGTTGATGCTTATCCGCAAATCTCAACTCCAAGCGGACAAAAAGCCCCTGAAGTAAATAATGCCATTAACTCAAAAATCGAAAAGGGTACTTTAATTTTTAATTATTCAGGTCATGGAGGTGAGTTAGGACTTGGTCATGAGAGATTTCTGGAGATACAGGATATTAATTCATGGAATAACATTGATAAACTTCCGATTTTTATCACAGCTACGTGTGAATTCAGCCGTTATGATGACCCCAAGAGGGTATCGGCAGGTGAATTAGTATTTTTAAACCCTAATGGTGGAGCCGTTGCATTATTTACAACTGCCAGGGCTACTTTTGCAAGTTCAAACCTGGCTTTAAACAGGGCCATATATGATAATAATATTTTTACAAAAATTGATGGAGAATTTCCTCGTTTTGGTGATGTGATACGGCGATCGAAAACTCTGGGTAATGACAATGATAAGAAATTTGTTTTGTTGGGGGATCCTGCAGTACGACTGGCATATCCTGAGTTTGAAACCAAAACAGTAAAAATAAATTCAAATATAGTTGTGGATGATGTTTATGATACAATAAACGCTCTATCACAAGTTAAAGTAGAAGGAATTGTTACCGATGACAGTGATAATAAATTATCAGATTTACAGGGTATTATGTATCCTACAGTTTATGATAAAAAGGTGGAAATAGAAACTCTTGGTTCCGACGCCGGTAGTTATCCGGAAAAGTTTTATTACTGGAAAAGTGTTCTTTTTAATGGTAAGGTTAATGTTACTGATGGCAAGTTCGAATTTGAGTTTATCGTACCACGTGATATTTCATATAACTATGGAAAAGGCAGGATAAATTACTATTTCAATAATTATTCTATTGATGGAAACGGTTACTATGAAAATATAATAATTGGTGGTTTTAACGATCAGGCTTCAGAAGATAATGAAGGACCACAAATACAATTGTACTTTAATGAAGATGATTTTGTAAACGGAGGTACTACCGATCAAAATCCGGTATTGCTTGCTTTTGTTGAAGATGAAAGTGGAATTAACACCACAGGAAATGGTATTGGCCACGATATAATGGCAGTTATTGATGAAGATCCTACAAAATCATATTCTCTAAACGATTATTACGAAGCCGAAGTTAACAGATATAACAGCGGAGTAATTAACTACCCCTTCTTTAATCTCGAAAATGGTGAGCATACTTTGAGTTTGAGAGTTTGGGATATCTATAATAATTCATCTACTGCTTATCTCGACTTTCTTGTGGTATGATCGGAAGATTTAATTATCAGTAATTTAATGAATTATCCAAATCCTGTTGTGGATAATACTTTCTTTGTTTTCGAACATAATCAATCCAATAAAAATCTGGATGTGAAAATTCAAATCTATAGTGCTAGTGGTCGACTGATTAAAACTCTCACAGGCAGAGCAAGATCAAATAACTATAAAACTAATCCACTTGAGTGGGACGCCTGTACAGAAGCCGGGGATAAGATAGGAAGAGGATTTTATGTTTATAAATTAACTGTGACAAACGAAATGGGTGAAACAAAAACTGACACGGCTAAATTGATATTTGTTAAATAGTTGTTATTGGTAAATTTAACTTTTAAACCAACTAAAAATTGCCTTAATTTGTCTTTGTTATTATGAAGAATTTTTTAATTGCTGTATTTATTATTTTTTCGGTTACTGTTTTAGGACAGAATCGATTGGATATTGAATTGAAATGGAATGATATACAGTCGGTTAGTACTGTTAAAGATGTAAATATTAACTTCCTTACCTTCGCAGGTTCAACCACAGAATATAAATATGGTTCACTGCCTGTTTTTATCAAACAGTTAACTCCTCCTTCAACTGTTTATACCTATGAATTGGAAATAATAAATGAAGTTTGCGATACTCTTTCCTATGACGAAACCCAAATTATTTCTGATAGAGATCTTGTAACGGAAAATTTTGTTCTGGAGTTTTCCAATGATAATATTAAGTTGTTGCCAATAAAATATAATGATAAAGGCAATCGCCTGATTATATTAAAAAGTTTTAGCCTGTTATCATATTTGGTTCCTGTTCCTGAGGAAAAACTCAATAAAAATATCGAACAAACTTTTGCTGATAATTCAGTTTTATCAAATGGACAATGGTATAAAATGGGCATTGTTAATACCGGAATTCATAAGTTAGAGAGATCAGATCTTATTGAAATGGGAGTAAATCCTGATAATATTGATGTAGACAAAATTGGAATTTTTGGCAATTACACAGGCATGCTTCCTGAAAGTAATGAAAAGGAACGCCCTGATGATTTAGTGGAGAATCCAGCCGAATATGTAGGTCTTGATGATGGTAGTTTTGATGATGGTGATTTTATTTTGTTTTATGCCCAAAGCCAGCAAGTATGGAGATATAACCCGTTCACTATTCGCTTCGATCATTTTAAAAATATTTATGCCGATACAGTTTATTATTTTTTTACTCCCGATATGGGAACTCAAAAAAATATCAGCATAGAACAAAGTTTAAATCAGGAGCCAACAATAGTAGTTAATAGTTTTGTTGACTATCTTGCTCATGAAGAAGATGAAGAAAACTTAATGTATTCAGGAAAAGACTGGTTTGGAGAAAAACTCAGTATGCTGGAACCTGAAATATCCTTCAGTCATACTATACCTCATCTAAAAAAAGACAAGGCAATCTTTGTTGTATTTAAAGTTGTTGCCAGGGCCTATGAAACAAGTTCTTTCAAGGTTTTTATTAACGATCAGGTAGTTATCGACTCAACAACCATCTCTAAAGTTAATCCTGCTTCAGAAGGGATATATGCCCGTGAGGCAATGCGGTCGGTAACTTTTTTTGCCAATAACAACAACCTGGATATCAGAACCTCATATAGTACTAGTAGCAATTCTGCATCATTTTGGCTGGATTATTATTTATTGAATTTTGAAAGAGACCTTGTATTCGACGGCGGTCAGATGGCATTCAGGCAACCATCAGCAACAGGACTTGGAAATATTACAAATTTTGAAATAACTAATAATAGTGGCAATGCTGAAGTCTGGGATATTACTAATTATCATCAGCCACATAAAATTACCGTTAATACAAATGGGAATATCGATGATTTTACAATTGCAACCGATTCGCTGAGAGAATTCATTTGCTTCGATGGTTCTTCTTTTCTAAAGCCGGTTGTTTATCATGAAGTGGAAAATCAGAATATACATGGTATTGAGCAGGTGGACTTCGTAATTATTAGTCCGGAATTCTTAAAACCGGCAGCAAATCGTTTGGCAGAAATTCATCGTGAGCATGATGGAATGACTACACTGGTTGTTAGCCCGGAGGAAATTTATAATGAATTCTCTTCTGGTAGTCAGGATGTTGTGGCAATACGCGATTTTATGCGAATGCTTTATAAAAAAGGTGCTTTTTCGAATAGTCATGGCTATTTATTAATGTTTGGTCATGGTTCTTTCGACTATAAAAACCGAGTACCCGACAACAGTAATATTGTCCCTACTTATGAATCTGAAGAGTCTCTTCGTGCAACTCAATCTTATGTTACCGATGATTTCTTTGGTTTGTTAGACGATGATGAAGGGGCATACTGTTCAGGAGAGTTAGACATAGGTATTGGAAGGTTTCCCGTAAAAAACATTGATGAAGCTAATATAGCAGTCGACAAAATAGAGAGGTATCTTTTCAAGGATAAAGAGAATCTCCATAATTGGGCTCAAACAATATGCTTTATTGCCGATGATGGTGATAATAACTTACATTTTAAACAGGCCGACAAACAGTTGGTTCCCATTGCCGACACTCTCAATCCCGGTTTAATAATAAATAAAATTTATTCTGATGCACATGCCAAAGTGAAAATTCCGGGGGGCTACCGATTTCCTGAGGTAAATGAAAAGATTGAATCGCAGGTAAACCAGGGAGCGTTGATTGTTAATTATACAGGACACGGAGGATTAATAGGCTGGTCGGAAGAATTGATTCTCGACGTACCTACTATTCATAGTTTTGATAATCATAATAAACTGCCTTTATTTATTACTGCTACATGTGAATTCAGCCGTTTCGATGATCCTGAATTTACTTCGGCAGGAGAATATGTTTTCTTAAATGAAAATGGCGGAGGAATTGCTTTAATGACAACCACCCGCCTAGCCTATGCTTCTGCGAATATTATTTTAAATATGAGGCTTTATAACAATCTTTTAAAGAAAGAAGATGGTAAACTTCCTCGCTTGGGAGATATGAACAGAATGGCTAAAAATCCATCAAGTACTAATTTCTTAAACTTTACACTTTTAGGTGATCCTGCTCTGCAGTTGGATTTTCCCGAATACGATATTCAAACATTAAGTATAAATAATAAGGATCTTACGGTTATTCCTGATACCGTTAACGCAATGTCGGAGGTTACTATAACAGGTAGAATCGTAGATGAAACAGGAAGTCTTCTAAATGATTTTAATGGATATTTATATCCAGTTATTTATGATAAAGCTTCAGTGTACAGTACTTTAGGTAATTCCCAGGGTTCATATCCCGCAAGTTTTGAGTTAACAGATAAAGTCCTTTATAAAGGAAAAACAACAGTGAAGGATGGTCTTTTTAGTTTTGACTTTCTGGTACCTAAAGATATTTCTTATAATTATGGTTTTGGTAAAATAAGCTATTATGCTATGGATACCATAATAAGTAATGATGCCTGGGGAGGTTATAATAACTTTATTATTGGTGGTACTGATGAAACTATTTCCGATAATAAAATTGGGCCTGATATAAACTTATTTATAAATAGTCGTAATTTTAATGATGGTGATCAGGTGGAAAACTCCATAAACCTTATTGCAGACTTTTACGATGAAAATGGGATAAACGTTACAGGTAGCAGTTTGGGAAGGGATATAGTTTGCATTATTGATGAAAATACATCTAATTCAATGGTTCTTAATGATTATTATAGTCCTGAAGTAGACACATATAAAAGTGGAACTTTACAATATGAGATTGGTAATCTTGAACCTGGTCTGCATACAATAAGTTTGCGTGCATGGGATCTGATTAACAATTCATCCATCGCAACTACCGAGTTTCTAATTGTTGAGGATGAAACTCCTGTTAAAGGTGTTTATAATTATCCTAATCCTTTTTTCGACAACACTACATTTGCTTTCCGCTTAGGTTCTTCTAAGTTTACGAAAGCTGTTAAAATAGAAATTTTTGATATTAGAGGACAACTGATTAATAGCCTCGAAAGTGATTTTGGCGATTATGGTGCATATATTACTGAACTAAACTGGAATGGAACAGATAAAAATGGTAATAAACTAAAACATGGCTTATATATATATAAAATGTATATAACAGATACACAGAATAATACAACAACAATACAACAAAAAATGATTAAATTGGCTGAATAATAGTAAGTGAATAATAATAGTTAATTTAATTCGTTAATTTTGCAGACATTTTTTAATACGATAAAATACTTATGAAGATTAGATTTCTTTTAATAAGCGGATTCATTGCCTTGATTTTTAACCTGAATGCTCAGAATTATAATAATCTTTCAGGTCAGGATGGTGGCATAAATGTAATTACAACAGCAGTTCCATTTTTAACTATAGGCCCTGATGCTCGTGCAGGTGGTATGGCTGACGGTGGTGTAGCATCAAGTCCTGATGCGAGTTCAATGCATTGGAATCCTGCTAAATATGCATTTATTGATGAAGAATTTGGTTTTTCACTTTCATATACTCCATGGTTGAGAAATCTTGTGAATGATATCAACCTGGCCTATGTTACAGGATTTGTAAAACTTGATGACATCCAAACAATTGCATTTTCCTTGAGATATTTTACTCTTGGTGATATTCAGTTTACTGATGATCAGGGAACTTCATTAGGAACTTATAAGCCAAACGAATTTGCCTTTTCAGGAACTTATTCCCGTAAACTGCATCAGAATTTGTCGTTGGCAGTTGCCGGTAGATTTATATATTCAAACCTTACTCAAGGGCAAAATGTACAGGGAGTTGAAACCAAACCGGGGATTTCTGTGGCTGCAGATGTAGCATTATACTGGCAGAAAAAAGTAAACTGGTTTGAAGGTATGGATGCTGAATTTGCCTGGGGACTTAATATCTCAAACATAGGTAATAAAATATCTTATTCCGGATCAAATATTGAAACTGATTTTATTCCAACAAACCTAAGACTTGGGCCAAGGTTAACACTTGAACTGGATGATTATAATAAAATATCTTTTCAACTTGATATAAATAAATTATTGGTTCCAACACCACCTATTTATGCTCTTGACTCAAACAATAACCGTATTCCTATTCCTGGAAGTGATAAGTTTGAAATAGCTGAGGGCAGGGATCCTGATGTTCCACCATTGAGAGGTATGCTACAATCGTTTTACGATGCTCCGGGAGGTGCAAAAGAAGAGTTCCGTGAGATTAGTTATTCTGTAGGTATGGAATACTGGTATAATAACCTTCTGGCGATTAGAGGTGGTTTCTTTTGGGAAGATAAAACAAAAGGTAATAGAAAATATTTCGATCTTGGCGTAGGTTTACGTTATAATACTTTCGGCCTCGATTTCTCATATTTGATTCCTGTTGTTTCACAACAACATCCACTTCAAAATACACTTCGTTTCTCACTATTGTTCAACTTTAATAACGCTAAGAAGACAATAGTTCCCAAAGGCTAATAGAAATGTATAGGACAGGCTTCGGTTACGATATTCATGCTTTGGCAGAGGGTCGCGAACTTGTTCTCGGAGGCATAAAAATCCCTTTTCATAAAGGTTTACTGGGGCATTCCGATGCCGATGTATTGCTACATGCAATTATCGACTCATTACTTGGAGCTGCCGCTATGGGAGATATTGGAACACATTTTCCTGATACTTCCGAAGAGTTTAAAGATTATTCGAGTGCAAAAATGTTGGAATATGTTGTAAAACTGATTTCCGATTCTGGGTATAAGATATCCAATATCGATACTAGCATCGTAATTGAAAAGCCTAAAATTCAACCTTATATCACTAATATTAAACAATCAATTTCAAAAGTTTTAAAAATTGATGTTGGTGCTGTTTCAATAAAAGCTAAAACGAACGAAGGATTTGGTGATATTGGAAATAATGAGGCTGTTGCCGCTTATGCTAACTGCTTGATATATAAATTGTCCAATAGTCAAAAGGTCTAATAGTCAAAAGGTCCAAAAGTGTCTAATTATATAATACTCCCTAAGCAACTTATAAAAATTAAATAATGCTAAAATCAACCCGTCTATTCAACTCTCTGACCATTCGACCTTACCCAAACATATCTTCTTTGAAATTAATTAGGAAAAGATTTTCTGTTGCTCTTGTAAATGCAGTATACAGCCATCTTAAAAATTCTGTATTCAGCATTTCATCGCTAAGCCATCCCTGATCTATAATTACTGTTGGCCACTGTCCTCCCTGAGTTTTATGACAAGTCATAGCATACGCAAACTTTATATGTAGAGCATTAAAAAAAGGATTAATCATTACCTGTGCAACTGCCTGACCTCGTGTAGGAGCATCGGAATAATCTTCCAATACTGCTTCAAAAAGACTGTTTCTTTGATCCAGACTCAGCCCCGGTCCTTCGGCCATAATGGTGTCTAACAGTAGTTTTACCGTTATTTCCTTTTCATCGGGATAATCTATTAATCTGATTTCAGCCTCCGCAAACCTGAAACCATATACATCTTCCAGTTTATTGATTCTTATTATATCAATCATTTCGCCATTGGCAATAAAACCTGCTTTAGAATTTTCATCGAGCCAGAAATAGTTGTTTTTTACTATCATAAGCCTGTCACCGGCCTCTATTTCCTCTTCCCGTAAAAGGATTGCTTTGCGTATTTGTTCATTAAAAATATTGGCTCTTTTGTTAGTCCTGCAAATTAGTACGCTATTGTTTTGCACGGCATCATTAAAATTATCCTGAAGGATTTCTTCAAATTCGTATGCCGAATCAATTATTTTAACATCATTTTTAAAACCCGATTTATCTAGCAATGGCAGGCTGGCGTCTGTATTGGTTAACTTAATTCTTAAAGTCGTTGCTGAATTAAGTATACCCGAATCCAACGATTGCCGCATAACTTCCTTCATTTCAAAGGAATGTGCAGTAATATTATAAGCCGATTTTAAGTAATTAATATCCAGTGCCGGGCTAAGGTTTAACCCTACAGGAGGAAGTTGGGCTGTATCGCCAACAAGAATAAGTTTATTTCCCTGATTTGAAAATACATATTCCACAAGATCGTCGAGCAAAGAATGACCTCCAAAGCCACCTTCGTCATTACTTCCTGAATCACTTATCATAGATGCCTCATCTACAATAAATACAGTGTTTTTTAATTTGTTTTTTTGAAGTTGTACAATGGGATAGCCATTTTTACCCGTTACAATGAAATATATATAACGGTGAATTGTATGGGCAGGTTTTAAAGTGTACGAACTTAATACTTTAGCAGCTCTACCGGTTGGGGCTAGCAGTACAGTTTTAATTTTATTATTATCAAGTGTTTTAACATATGCTCCAAGTATACTCGTTTTACCTGTACCTGCATAACCTTTTAGGATATATAATGGATTAGTTTTTAATGAGCAGTTGAATCTTGAAATATGGTTAATGGCAGATTTCTGATCTGAAGTGGGAACAAATTTAAAATTTGTTGTAAACTGACTTTCAAACTCATAACTATTCATTAACGAAAATATTAGAATGGATATCCAATTCCAAAGTTACCGATAATATTGTTAAATTGAAGGTAATCGAATCTCCAGCGTTGGCCTTCAGGATAAGATGGATTTATAAAAGGCGCAGCAAAGTCGATACGAAAAATGAAAAATTTGAAATCTAACCTTATGCCAAGTCCCATGTCCATTGCTATTTCTTTATAAAACCTATTAAATTTGAACTGTCCTTCAGGAAATGTAACCGATTGGTTATAGGTCCATATATTTCCAAAGTCACTAAACACTGCACCATGTAAAAATGCATAAATTGGGAATCGGTATTCCACATTTACTTCTAATTGTATGTCGCCAATTCTTTCGTATTGATCAGTTCCGTTGTATGAGCCGGGGCCAAGTGTACGGAAAGCCCAGCCTCGCATGCCGTTGGCGCCGCCGGCGTAGAAGCCTCTTTCATAAGGGATTTCATCAGAATTTAAATAGGGGAGACCATAACCTACGAATAAGCGTGTTGCAACTGACGATTTTTTGTTCTTTAGAAAATAATATTGACGAAAATCAAAATCAACTCTTAAGTATTGTGAATATCTTACACCAAAAAATTCGTAATAGCCATCTGTTGTTTTGGAAGAGCCTAAAACAGTATTTAAACCATACAGAAGATTGCCCGATGTTTCGATGTTTGCCCTGAAGTATTCAAAGTTTTTAAGTCCGGCTTTGTTCTGATTAGAAAAAATAAAACTATAATTTAAGCCCAGTATCATGTGATCAGAGTATTGTTCTTTTAGTCGCTTATTGGTCTCTTGCTCAAGTATTTTGGCAAACTCTGCCGTTGGGTTTACTTTTACAAAGTTGATATTTATTGGTGTTAATATTTGTTTAACAAGTTTATTGCTGTTCCATGAATAACCCAAACTGGCACGACTTATATTTCTGGAATAATTTGGTCTTCGTTGGTAATTATATCCAAAGGATAAGTTGGAAGTAGGGTTAAACCTTTGATTGAAGGCATTTAGTTTTATTGGAGATATAAATCGCGGGAAGAATATGGAACTCTGCACACCGGCTTCAAAAGTGTTAAAAATACCACTACTTCCATCTCCCTGGTTTATTGTTTGAGCTTCAAAACCTCCATTGAAAACTATCCTGAAAACTTCGGCCCTGTTAAAGATATTCTTGTTAAGCAAGATGATATTTCCTCTCATTCCAAGATCACCGCTCGAATTTGTTCCCTCGGCAGCAACAGTAAATGAATTTAGTTCACTTTTCTGCATTCTGATTTTACAGTTTAAAAATGAACTATCGGGGGTTGGTGGTCTTGAATTAAGGGTATCGAAACTAATATTAACAGTCCTAATTATTTGAAATGAAAATAATCGTTTATATGTTTCCTGAATGCCTGAAGAAGAATATGGCTTTCCTGGTTTTATTTTTATTGCCTGGTTAAAGGCGGAAGGTTTTAACTTTATCCTGTCGGCATATAAAAAATTATATGAAAAAGTCTTTCGTTCGTTCCAAAATTCTATTTCATGACTAATAGTATCGAATGATTGTTTTTTCGCCGGGATAAAGTCCGGAATAATATTTACTTCGTCGATGAAATATCGTTTGTGTTTTTTTTCAATATATTTCCCTGGTTGATTTGTCGCTTCCCGTGGATTGTTAATTTTAACAACTAAATCCATCGAATGTGTTTTCCCTGTGCTATCTACAATAAATTGAATATAGTTTCTGCTAAAATGGTAATATCCTGAATTACGTAGAATATTTGTTATTCTGTCACGCTCATCATCCATAGTATAAGCGTTGTAAATATCATCAACTTTTAAAAGCGATTTGCTTTTGTTTTTATCTATGAAAGACCTGATCAGGGTATCACTAATGTTATATTTTATATCAGATAATTTGTAAGGAGTGCTTGGAGTTATTAAAAATACCACTTCACTCTTGTATTTTTTGGATTTTATTTTGAATTCTACTTCTGACTCGAAAAATCCAATATCACCCAAATATACCTTTAAATTTCTTTTTATTTTTTCAATATCTAAAGTATTTGTATATACAGCTTCTTCTCCAAATCTTTCATTCAGCCAATTGTAAAACTTTGTGTTTTTTTCTTTGTTTTTATAATAAACAAACAGTTTAGGATGTATGAATAATAGTTTCGAATTAGCTTTTGGTTTTATAAGAGTTCTTAATTCTGAGACTTTGATTTCGGGAGGTTTGTTGCTTATTTTAAAACTATATTTTGAAGTTATTTTTTTACCTTCAGGAATATATTTTTTTACCGAGCATGCTGATGCAAGAAACAAGATTAAAACAAATGACAGAAGTTTGAATAACTTATTTTTCAATGTTTTTTATTTATATACCGGTAATTATAATATAATATCACAAAAATAGAATTCTTTTTCTTAAAACAATCGGATAAGGAAAATAGAATTCTAATTATGATAAGTTTTAATTAGTGTGGAATTTTATATAGATTAAAATTTTGGATTAATACCTATAACAAATAGCATTAATATTCATTCCTGCACCTACTGAGGCAAACATTATTAAATCGCCTTTATTGAGTTTGTGATTTCCTTCGGCAACTCTTTGCCCTTCATGGTATATTTGCTGGCATTCACCTTTAATTACCATATCCAGAAGTGTTGGTACTGTTCCAACTGAACTATTACCTAGTTTATTAATACTCATAGGCATAATATATTCAGGGATATTTCTTTCTTTATAAAGTCTGTAAAATCTCTTGATGATTTCGAAATCCATCTTTTCATTTGCCTGGTGAATAAAAATCTTTTTAAGATCTTTTATTTCAGCTCCCGCTTTGTCCATGGCTAATTTCATTGCATTTGGAACATGAGTTAATGCGAATTCGTATATTTTTCTACCATGCATTTTAATATACCTGACCTTTGGATCGGTATTAGTAATATTACTTTTTCCAAGGAAAAGGTAGTAAGCTTCCTCATTGGCATATGTTTCCATAGCAAAACTTAATATACCTTCTTTGGAATTACCTTCAACACCTTCAACAACAGCAGCACCTGCTCCATCGGAATATATCATGGAATCCCGATCATGCATGTCAAGAACTCTGGAAAGAGTTTCTGCCGAAACTACCAGGCAACGCTTGGCAATTCCTGATTTTATATAAGAGTATGCTTGTATCATTCCCTGTATCCATCCCGGGCAACCGAAAATGATATCATAGGCAACACATGATGGGTTTTTTATTCCAAGATTGTGTTTTATTCTTGATGCTATACTAGGTAATAAGTCGGTTTGTATTGTGTCTTTTGTTACATCTCCAAAGTTCTCAGCCACAATTATCTGGTCTATAGTTTCCGGGTCAATTCCAGCATCTTCGATGGCTAATTTGGCCGCTATTGTTCCTAAATCTGAAGCACATTGGTTATCGTCGGCATATCGTCTCTCCTCAATGCCGGTAATTGCTTTGAATTTAGCAGCAATTTCTTCGTGTTCTGCTTCGAAAATATTAGAATTTTCATCGTAGAAAACGTTTTTAGCAAAATCTTCGTTAGTAACTATATTTTCGGGTATATATTTTCCTGTGCCGGTTATGACTATATTGTTGAAACTCATAAATGTTGATTATTGAATAATCTGCTAAATTAAATAATTTAGCTAGTAGATAGCAAGTTGTTAGTTGTGATTTCACATATTTTGTGATTTTGGCAAACTGGAATTTAGTAAATGCTCATGGTTTATTTATAACAAACCTTTGCGGAAAAGAAATAAAAAGTGGTTTTTTTGATTAGAACAAAGAATTTGCAATAAAAAATGTAAATAGGAATTTAATAAAAAATTAAAAAAGCCAAACCGTAATGGTTTGGCTTTGATTGTGTGGGAACTACTGGATTCGAACCAGTGACCCCCTGCTTGTAAGGCAGGTGCTCTGAACCAGCTGAGCTAAGCTCCCTTTAAAAGAGGGTGCAAATATACACCTATTATTTTTTCTTCCAACAAAAAAATAAAAAAAATTATCCTTTGTCTTAATCTTTTTCAAACATCAAAAAATACACGGAATAATCAGATAATATCACTCCACCCAAAAATCAGGTTTTTCCAATTTACCATCCGATTTGGTGCAATTAACACACCATTGATAATCCACCCAGGCGGGTGATGCACCTCCGGTGCCTGGAAAGGCTGGTAAAAATAGAGGCCATTCATTTCTATGTATCCATAATAATTCTGCATCCGGTCCATAAAGATTGCAAGAATCAGAATAATAATAATCCAGATAATGGGGTCGGTCGATAAATATCCTTTTTGTACTTTTCCCTGCCACTAAAAAACAACCTAAAACAGGCTCGTTTTTATCTTCTGTGTTAAACACGTTTCCTCTAACCTGAAAGGGCAATCTGGAGTATAAGTCGCCTTGCTCATCATTTAAACTTGAGAGATCATTCCAGTATTTGTAGGTTTCTTTGCTAATGGAATATTGATTTACTAAAACACTATATCGTATCGACAATGCTTTCGATTCTGTATTTACATAGTGTAGTGGATAATCCTTAATTGTGGAGTGTTCTAATTTCTCGGTATTATAGAGGTAAATGCTGGGAATATGATCGCTCTTATAGCAAGTAAAAAGAGAATCGGGCGATTGAAACCTATTCATTTTGCCATCGTAGATAAACCTTATTCTGTAATTGGCATTAAACTTATATGTTTGTTCAACTCTCCAGAAGAAATAATTTGAACTATCATATTCATTATGAGCGTTTATAAAAAACT
>PKTA01000099.1 GCA_002869365.1 Marinilabiliales bacterium
CCGACGAAGCAATCTGATAAAAATGCTTAACAGTAACTTATGGTAATTTGGCCTGTGGCCGTAATTCATAGTAATTTATTGTAGGAAAGGAATTATGAAAACGAATCCACAATAAATTACGCACGAAGTGCAAATTACTTTCGTCTAAACAATTTATAGTTTTCGACTACATTTTTTTTGTAAAGAGCCTTTGCTTTCCCGGATAAAAATGATTTATCAACCATAGCAATTAACTCACTTTCCTTTGCATTAAACATGTCAATGGTTTTTGATATAACAGAGTCCCTTATTTTCAAGCGCTTTCCGAACTCGATGAAATCTGAACTTGTATAAATATATTTTTCTCCTAAAGGTAAACTAGTTTGTTCAAGTTCTTCGAATAGATTTAAAGCTAAAAAATTATCAGTAAGATGAATCTTTGTATTCATTAAATCATAGGATGGAGATAACATCATGTCGCCATCTGCTGTTTCCAGAAGAGAGATATTCTTTAAATGAACATCTCCATTACCACTTATGAAATTAAATATCAGAATTCGAAGAAAGTCCACTTTGTTCAATGGACTTAGCCATACCCCTACATCCTGATATGTTTTTGAATTGTATTTATCAGTTGCCTGGAGTACTGATGCAAAATCTTCCTGATTTAATTTTTCGCCATTCTCATTATAATCAAATCGTTTGGTGACATATGCAGGAGTACCATTGGCAAATTTCATATATGCACATTCGGCTGTTTTTATTCCAAATAGTTGCTTTGCTATTTGCATAGTTACATGCTCATTAGCTGGTGATTGGTCAGGAAGATTAAACCTTGACAGCATTGGTTTAACTATATATTTAGATTTTTCATCTACACCCATTTTAGGCACTAATTCGATTCCTCTGGGTTTACCAATAAATCCTTTTCGTTGAACACCTGAGATACTAAATCCCATTGGTTGACCATCTATTCTTTTTGAAATATCCTCCCAATCGAATGTGAGTTGGGGGTTTACTTTAGAGCGATTAAATAAAACTGTTTCGCAGGAAGAACAAAATCCATTTATATTGTCCTTAAGACATCCGTTACATTGAGCCATCTTTAATATTTTTTACTGTTATTGCTCCTATTGTATCATATTGGCAGGTTAAAGCCAGCAAACTCCAATCATCACTTGGGTCGATTCTTAATGCTTTGCATATTTGATTTCGATTCTCCCCTTCACTGAGAATTGATTTAAAGTAGTGAAATAATTCTTTGGAATGATATGATTTTTGATCCTTCGGCATATTAACCGAAATTGGCCGGGTAGTATCATTTTCAATAAAATCGTCATCATATTTAAAATGATAGCCTTTATCGTCAACCCAAAGTTCTCCGGCTTTAATATTCCCTTTATATATGACTTCCAATTTATTGCCTATTTTCATCCGTTTAAAATTTATTAATTACTTGAATATGTATTAATTAAAAATTTGTGCGCATTTCATATCCTATTATATTCGCATTTTTACTTCTACTTTCATTTCCAGATTGAGATATTCAAAAATATTTTGCAATACTTCAAAAGTTGGATTTCTAACACCTCTTTCTATTTGCGAAATGGTAGTTTTGGAAAAACCGGTAATATCAGCCAGATCTCTAATAGTAATACCCAATACCTTTCGTCTGTTTTTTATTATTTTTCCTAATTCTTCTATTTCCATAATCCTGTATCATTATATTGGTAATAATTTATCAAAGATACTCATTTTATTTAATAATGATAACAATTTATCAATATAATGATACAATTCTATCATAAACACGAAAATATTATATAATTGTGAAAAAAGTATTTATATATTGTTATTTTGGCAATTAAAATGGAGCGTAAGTGTGAAAGGGCGACCGGGAGAAGGGGTGAAGGGGAGAAGGGGAGAAACTGTGAAAGTGACATGGTGACAAGGGGACAGGGGGACAAGGCGATAGATTGGTTGAAAAAAATTATAAGCTTGTTAAAAAACCACGAAGTGGTTTCATTTTGTTATATCCTATTATACAATAACATATTTAATATATCATTGGAACAATATTATTTCGTAAAACTACGTGTCGTAATCTTGCGACAAATCTTACGATTATACCGTTTAACATTGAATGAGAATAATTGAAAACCTAATCAGATTGCCGCACCCCTCTAATGTTACAGTAGTAATAAGATTGAACAGGGCGGTCTTGCCCGTCGCCCATCGCCTTAGGCGAGACAGGCTAAGGCGAGACAGGCTGAGGCAAGAGCAATGACGTTAAGGTCATCCGAAGGCAGAACCGTCATTGCGAGAAGGTTAACACAGTCGTTTAACTTATGTTCAAAGTGTAGTAACCGACGAAGCAATCTGATTACAACATCATAAACAACCCAAATCAGATTGCCGCACCCCATTATTGTTAAGGTAATAATGATTACAATCCGGTTATGGTTCGCAATGACGTTAAGTTCGCTGAAAGGCAGGACCGTCATTGCGAGGAGGTTTAACTTCATGTTTTTCTTACTTCCTAATCGCCATGCCGACGAAGCAATCTGATTGAATGATAATAGTTGAAATACTAATCAGATTGCCGCTCCGTCGGTTGACGGATCGCAATGACGTTTCGGTTATCTGAAGGCAGTCACGTCATTGCGAGGAGGTTAGGCTTGATGTTTTTCTTACTTCCTAATCGCCATTCCGACGAAGCAATCTGATTGAATGATAATAATTGAAATACTAATCAGATTGCCGCTCCGTCGGTTGACGGATCGCAATGACGTTACGTGCGCTGAAAGGCTGGAACGTCATTGCGAGGAGGTTTGGCTGATTATTTTTATTTTCTCCAAATCGTTATTACCGACGAAGCAATCTGATAAAAATGCTTAACAGTAACTTATGGTAATTTGGCCTGTGGCCGTAATTCATAGTAATTTATTGTAGGAAAGGAATTATGAA
>PKTA01000146.1 GCA_002869365.1 Marinilabiliales bacterium
CTGAAAGTTTAATTCATAAAATAAATATTTATAACTCTGTTGGGCAGGAAATTATACATATTGACAACATTGAAGAAACTCAAAAAACTATTAGTGTAAGCAAGTTTGAACCCGGAATATATTTCATTAAAATTCAAACAGATAATAGCACTATTACTAAAAAATTAATTAAACCTTAGTTCAACAATTGCGATATTAAAGAAACACTAAATATTGTCAACATAAACCAGCCAATAAACCCCTGAATTATAGCGAGATATCTCGGTAACCCTTTAATTGGTATTTCACCAAATCCTAAAGTTGTAAAGGTATTTAGTGATAGCATTAGAGCGTTAAGTACTTTTATAAAAACATCGTAAACAATGGCAACTAAAAAGGCTCCTATTAATAAAATAAGTTTCCAAAAGCGTTTCCCTGAAGGTAAATCATTCCAGCTACCATTAACAATATCTATCCTTCGTAAAAAAGCAGCAGTCAATTTTGTACCTGAAATTGCCCATTTATAAAGTGGTAAAGCAGTTACTGTAAAAAAGGAAGGAATAGTTTTATTCGAACTTTCAATAAACTTTTTAAACTCCTCATACTCCATCAATTGCTCATTTTTATCATCCAGGTAAACCTGATGAATACCGGAATTTGTATTCATATATTTGATGAAAAATGAGTAGCGGTTAATAATACGGTTTCTTCCATGCTTATCCCATGAATTGGGAAAAAATAAATATATAAAGCCGAAAATTATTATCACGTAAAAGGAAAAAATTATAGCATTGGAAGGCTTAGTACCATAAGCAGAAAATACACTTAGAAAACTATTTATTTTCCAGGTAAAAAAGGTATCAAAACTTGGATTTTTATGATAAAGATATTTAAAACGTTTGGTTTCAAGGTTTTTTAGTTCCACATAAACATCGCTGGCAAACTCTTTATCGTGTTGTGCTTTATAAAAATCATAGAAATTTCCAAGCAATCGCATTTCATATTTATAGGCTTTGGCATTTTCAAAACGAAACTTATTTTTATAAGTATCAAAAATACTGTCGCTTTGAAATATCTCATTAAATTTTAAGGTTTCGGTACTGTCGTTATCAAGTATATGCTGCATATAAATGGTATATCCATAATTTGTAACGACTTTGTTTTTCCATTGATTCCATCTATAAACATGATCGGGGTTAAAATTGTCGATGGTGAGAAATAAATCTTTATTAAAAATATTATCCTCAACAGCGCATAGTTGAGCACTATTTATTGAGGCCTTTAAAAAATCGAATCGAACATCCCCAAAATTATTATTTGCTATATATGTTTCACCAGCAGTATCGATAAAAAAGTTGAAAAAACTGTCACCAATAATAGTATTGTCTTCAAAAATTATGGAACGAATATTATTTACTGCAATTTCAATTGAAGACTTGTTTTTTATAGGATAAAACTCTGAATTAAGGATTTTTACACTCAGCGGCTCGTAAACCTCTATACTAATTATATCCAAGGTGAAACTCTTTCTAAAAATACAATTTGAGAATAAAACATCTGAATTGTAGCCATAAAACAGTTTATCAACGTTTTCCTCAATCTCATCAAGAGCTTTGTCGCTTAGAAACTCAATATTTCCATTAAAAATGCAGTTGTTAAAAAAGGCAGCGGTACTATTTAAGATTTTTACATTCCGGTTAAAAACGATATGGTTTAATGCAGCTGACGAATTATTTTCCGACTGAATAAAATGTACATTTTCAAGTTCTATTGCCTTGTTAATGAAAGTGGTATCACCTTTTGTCAAATCCGAATTTGACTGAACTGATCTTGAATCTAAATTACTGGTATTTTTGTTCTTATGTGTGACAATGGCATTTTTTAAACTGAATATGCTGTCTTGCTCCTCTTCAATCATCCTGAAAAATTCATCATCAGAATAAATTTTATAGTTTACTGTTTGGGTAAAACTCAGACTATTGAAAAGAATTATTGTTAAAAAAGTAAATAGTATTCGCATACCAGCAATATTAGTAATTATTAAATGTAGTTTACAATCACAATATCAACACATTATGATTGTATAATAGTTTGAAATAAATAATTAAGACAACTTATTTTTTATATTTCTCTTCATAAAGACTTACCCAATCCAGAACGCTCATTTTTTGCATTAGTTCACCTATCAGATCATAGGTTATTCTATCCGGATTTTTATAACGTATACAACTTTTCCCCATATCTAGTTTATACTTTGAATGTTGGGGAAATTCCGTAACAAACCATTTATACAATTCCGGATCTGCATAAACTCCCATATGATAAAAACCAATGTGATTTTTTTGATTAGCAATATTTGCAAAGGGCAACGGCATTTCAGGAGCACAATGATAACCGTCGGGATAAATACTGTGTGGAACAACATATCCTATCATACCATAATTCATCTCCTCAACGAAGCCTTCTGGCAGATTTTGTAATACTACTTCTCTTAATTTTATTATTGCTTCCCTCCTTTCATCAGGAACGTTGGCAATATATTCTTCCACTGTTTTTGCTTTTATTTTCATGTAGTGAATTGTTAATAGTGAATAGTGAGTTGTGAATAGTTAAAAATTATTCAATACTCCCAACTCGCAACCCGAAACCCGAAACTCATTTCCCTACTCCAGTTCCTTTTTCAAATTCTCAAGACCTTCTTTTAAATCAGCGCCCAGAATTCCTTCCATGTCCATAAAAAGTAACATGAGATTCATAGGATAATCCATACTACCATAGAAACCCCATTTTACTTTAGTAATGGTTGGAGCAACAGCTTCAGTAATCATATAAGCATTGTCTGTTGCTTCGAAGGGTTCCATAAACCTTAATTCGAAATTAATCTTATTGCCTTCATCTATGCTCATTATTTCCTGTTCACCTTTTCCAACATCTTCTTTATCACTTTCCCATGCCGAAACAAAACCAACTTCACCATCAGTTC
Source organism: Marinilabiliales bacterium (assembly GCA_002869365.1). Classification (GTDB taxonomy): domain Bacteria; phylum Bacteroidota; class Bacteroidia; order Bacteroidales; family F082; genus BM524. The sequence continues at coordinate 2,963 of PKTA01000146.1, forward strand.
CTCTGAAGGTCTTTTTCATGTCAGGATCCATACCGGCCCATACACTATAATTATCCTGATTTTTCAGGTATTTTATATAATTAAAAACCTCAGGCAATGGTTTATTAATAGTTATTTCTCTTTCAACTGCATAGTCTTTAGGCGACAAAGCTGCAATAACTAATACCAGAACTATAATACCTATTACAACTCCAAAAATGTATTTTAATGCTTTCATAACAATTAATTTTTTTATATAAATTTTAACTAAGGTAAGTGAAATTCAAAATATTATATGGAAATATTTATAATTTAATTAATAATTAACAACTATTCAATTATAATTTTCCGACTAAATGTGGTATTGTTTAACACCATGTTTATAAAATAAATTCCTTTTGGCAATTGCTCAATATTTACTGAGTATTTATTTACATTAATATTCTTTAATGATAAAACGTTTCTACCTTTAGCATCATAGATATTAATACTGGATATTTCTCCTTCATTTGCTTCAATATTTAAAACTGATTTTACAGGATTAGGATAAACACTCAAGTTACCTATACTGGCTATATTTTCGCTATTTGAAAGCACTAAGTTAGTGTTTATTCGAAACTGTTTTGCTATTCTTCTATTCTGATTATCAGTAAATAATGATAATGCTGCAGTATACTTTTTTTCTTCTGTTGGAGTGAACAGTATTGTTAGTGTTTTTGTTTCACCAGGCATAAATAAAATTGGCAAATCATCCACAAGAGTAAACGCATTATCACTAGAGTTAAAACCATTTAAATTGAAGTTAATGTCTAAATTATTAGTCATTTCTATTTCCAATTCTTCAGTCTCGACGATATTAATATTATTTATTAAATACTCATCCTGATCGAAATCTATTGCATTTGTTTCCCAGTAGGTTTTGCCTGCACGATAAGATATTAAATCCAAAGGCTCAATAGTTTTCATTTCAAGTATTAGGTTATCCAGACTATCATATTCTGATAATACATAGGATTGTAAGTTATAACTCCATCCAATAACTTTCTCATTAGCAGGGCCTGTAGTATATCCACCCATAAAAGGTGAAAATACAGTATCTTCTACTTTATTATCATCTCTGATCAGAGTTGCAGTCATATTCATATCATCAATTTCGTATACAAGTCCTCTTGAAAACTTAAATGGTCGTCCCCATCCATTATCATACAAACTATATTTACTATTGCCCAGATAGCGAATATGATGCTGAGCAGAAAAATTAATACTATCATTAATTATCTGGAATTCATTTTGTGTGCCTCCAAAGCGCCACATAATATCGCCGGTAGTAATATTAATTTTAGTTATTTCACTTAAATTTCTGGAAGAAACTAATAAGTTACCATCCTCATCAAAATCGAGGGCATTTCCATGAACATAATCAATACCTCCTGCACCTAAATTTACAATTGCCGGATCGGCATCAGTAATTTCCATATGATCCCAACTTTGCCATTCGAAGAGAACGTTTCCCTGATCATCGATATGTTGTATTATCAAGCCCGTAACAACCGCATCCACCTGACCTTCAGGGACAATCTGGCTCATATCTACAATTTGTTCATCATAAATCATTAGCCAATAAGATCCATCCTCACGTAATACTAATTCATGTCCATCTGCTATATATCCATTCCCAGCAGCATAAACATTCATTATATTATACGAACTATCAATGTCAACATAAGTTGAATTTGAGCCTCTGTAGTAGGAAAAATATCCGGTTTCATCCTGAAAATAAAAATCCTGAACAGCGTTAGCCAGATTAAAAGATTTGTAATAAACCGGAAATCCGAGAGTATCCATAATAATGAGATATTGTGACAAATCATCAGTCTGCGACAACCTATTAAGAATATAGTAGCCACCACCAGGATTACCATAATAAGTAATATCAACGGCTGGAAAGTCGTCAGGAAGCATAAATTTTTCACGATATTCCAAAGCCTTAGGGTTCTTATTCTGAATATCTAAACTATTGTTGAAAGGAAATTCAAATTTCGTTTTGCTGCTATTAATTATATTTTTATTCTGAACACTAAAATTAAACGACTTTATGAGAATGCCTTCTATAAATACATTTACATAATACTTTCCGGTTAAAAGAGTCTGCTCAGGTTTAAAAATTAAATTTCTGCCATTTTTAGGAAAGACGATATTGCCTTCTTGAATTACATATTGCTCGTTGGTGAGTACAATGTCAACCTTAGCAACATCTTCTTTCATAAGTTGTTGTGAAAACCCCAAACTTATGGTTGTTTCGGGATTATTGTAAACAGATGAAGGATAAGGGTTTACATATACTATTTGGTTATTATTTCCAATTTGTGCACGTAAACTAATTACAAAAAATAAAAGGAATAAAATACTGCAAATCCGTTTCATAAATATTGGTATTTGATTTCCTGTAAAAGTAAAAAAAATCCTCTGAATGTTTAATTATTCAGAGGATTATAAATCATTTAATTAGAAATCCTTACTTATAAAACGGAGGTCGTGTAACCATTGCCTTAGCTAGTTTATTTCTAACCTTAATATAAATTTCAGTATCTTCTTTCCAATAGCCCTTATCAACATAAGCCATACCTATACCTTTTTTCAACATAGGTGACATAGTTCCTGAAGTTACTTTACCAATTACATCACCATCGGCATTAGTTACTTCATAATCGTGACGTGGAATAGCACGATCAACCATAACAAAACCTTTAAGTCGGCGTGGCACACCTTCCTGTTTTTGTTTTTCGAAAAGAGGCCGATCGATAAAATCATTACCATCAACAAATTTGGTTATCCATCCAAGTCCTGCAGCTATTGGTGAAGTTGTATCGTCAATATCATTTCCATACAAACAGAAACCTGATTCCAGGCGTAAAGTGTCACGGGCACCAAGTCCAATAGGTCTTATTCCAAACTCCTCTCCTGCTTCCATTACTGCTTTAAATATTTTTTCTGCCTGATTGTTGGGAAAGTAAATTTCGCAGCCACCTGCTCCAGTATAACCTGTTGTAGAAAATAAAACATCTTTAACTCCTGCAAATTCAATTACTTTATAAGTATAATACTCCATATCAACAACATTCTCTGAAGTTAACTTCTGCATTGCTTTTAAAGCCAAAGGACCTTGTATTGCCAATTGGGAAGTTTCATCGGAAGCATTACGAACTTTTGTATCGAAGGTATTTAGTTTGTTAACATGCTCCCAGTCTTTTTCTATGTTTGAAGCATTTACAACCAATAAATATTTCTCAGTACTAAAACGGTAACAAAGAAAATCGTCAACTATTCCTCCTTTACCGTTGGGAAAACAACTATATTGAACTTTACCATCTGTTAAGGCATCAACATCGTTGGTTGAAATTTTTTGTACTAAACAAAATGCATCATCGCCTTCTACCCAAAACTCTCCCATATGGGACACATCGAAGACTCCTAATTTAGTCCTAACTGTTTCATGTTCAGCATTTATACCTTCAAATTGAACAGGCATGTCGAATCCGGCAAACTCTACCATTTTACCTCCTAACTGGCGGTGAATTTCATTTAGTGCAGTCTTTTTCATAATATTATATCTTATGGAGCATCATATCAAAAACGCTATCCCAATTTAAACTTTTTATTCCTGCTTTAAGCAGATGAATTTACAATACTTATTGTTTATTTATTAATGTAAAAACAGTGCAAAATTAATTATTTTAATAATTAATCAATCTATTAGGCAGTTTCTTTTAAATTATTTATTTGATTAAACATTTTAATAATTTTGTTGTGATGAAAAATATTGACAAACCTAAAGTTCTTTTGAGTGGGGCTTGCAGTTATGTAGGTGAGGAATTGCTGAGTTATCTTGTGCAAAATACTGATATGCAAATCATTGCATGCTGCAGAAATTTTCATGAACAAAAAACAATTTCATCTGGAGTAATTTATGAAGAGGCCGATTTATTGGATTTAAGATCTTATGAAAACATATTTGAAAAATATAAACCTAAGTATGTTTTTCATCTTGCGGCAGTAACAAGGTTATTTTCCGGTGAGGATAATCCCGAATTGACTGTAAAAGCCAATTATTTCGGGACAAAAAATATAGCCGACTTATGTGAAAAGTATAATTCAAAGATATTTATATCAGCATCATCGAACCTTGCCCGCGAGCCAAAATCGGTTGTTGGACTTACTAAATATTTATCAGAAGTTTATTTAAGAAATAAATCGAAATCCTGTAGAATGATTTCAGTACGATTGGCAAATGTTGTCGACAGTAAGAACTCAGTTTCCCTTTTTTTTAAGAAGCAAATTGCTGATGGTGGTCCAGTTACGGTTACTGATGCTCGCATGGAGAGAAGGTTTATAGATAAAAAACAAGCGGTGTATTATCTTATGAAAGCATTTGAGAACGGCAAAAACAAGGATGTTTATGTGATAACCAAGGAAAACACAAATATTACAAATTTAGCCCAGGAAATGATAAATGAATCGGGCAAAAATATTGATATAGAGTTTGTTGGATCAAAAAAAGGTGAAAAGTTAATTGAAGAATCTTATCATATTGATGAGATAGTTAATACTGAAATTCAGGATTTTGCAATATTAAAAAATGATTGGCAACCACAAAAAATTGAGAGAGCAATAAATCTTTTACAAAATAAATCGGAAAATACTGAGTTCAAATTCCTAATGAAGAAATTAAAATTAAGTTTGCAAAGTGATTAATAAAATAAAATTGAAGAAAACAATAAAGACATTTCTATTTATATTATTGGTATCATTGGTTACAAATACTTTTGCAGCCAAAATATTGATCCCAATGGATAATAACCAAAATAATCACCTAAAGGCCTATGGCGTTGCCTTCTGGGTATTGGAACAGGATGTTGAAATTAGTTGGTTATTAAACTACCGCGGAGGTAGCTATCTTTTGCCTTATAACGAAGTAATTGAAAACGAATGTGTTGCCAGAGGTGTAAGTTATGAGGTAATTAGTGATGTACAGGCGCAGAGCATACGAATACAAATTTCGGCCGCTGATGTGAATATGGATGATATGAAACTGCAGAAAGTTCCAAAAATTGCTGTTTACTCACCAAAGAATAAACAACCATGGGACGACGCTGTAACATTGGCTCTGACTTATGCTGAAATACCATACGATATTGTTTATGACAAAGAGGTAATTGGTGGTTTACTGCCAACTTACGACTGGCTCCATTTGCATCATGAAGATTTTACTGGTCAGTACGGAAAGTTTTGGTCGAGATACAGGAGTTTCCCATGGTATCAGGAAGATGTAAGATCTTCTGAAGAAATGGCAAAAGAACTTGGGTTTAACAAGGTTTCTCACTTAAAGTTAGCAGTTACAAAAAAGATAAAAGAATTTGTTGCAGGAGGAGGGTATTTATTTGCTATGTGCTCGGCTACTGATAGTTATGATGTGGCCTTATCAGCAGAAACTGTAGATATTTGTGATGTTATGTTCGACGGTGATCCTATGGATCCAAATGCTCAGGAAAAGTTAAATTATTCGCCCTGCCTGGCATTTCGTGATTTTACCATCGTACAAAATCCTTCTGAATATGAAATATCTGATATAGATGTTACTTATACGCGTCCGCGTTCAATAAACAAAACCAACGATTATTTTAGTCTGTTTGAATTCTCTGCCAAATGGGACCATATACCTACCATGCTAACACAAGATCATGTAAAATTAATACCAGGTTTTATGGGACAAACTACTGCTTTCAACAAAAGCAAAGTTAAACCAGGTGTAATTATTATGGGAGAAAACAAGGCTGCCGGTGAAGTAAGGTATATGCATGGCGAATACGGAAAAGGATTCTGGACATTTTATGGTGGCCACGATCCTGAAGATTATCAACATAGAATTGGTGATCCTCCAACGGATTTGAATTTGCACCCTAACAGTCCAGGTTATCGGTTAATTTTAAATAATATTCTTTTCCCCGCTGCAAAAAAGAAAAAAAGAAAAACCTGATTTGAGTTTTAATAAATAATGACTATGTATAAAACCATAACAAAAATAGTTATAACAATTTGTTTTATAACAATTTACAATATTGCTCACACTCAGCAAAATGGTAATGACAGCATAGATAATAGTCGTGGATATATTGTTAAATTGGGTGATATACCTGAGAATATAGAGTTTAATTTAATAGACGGAAGCACCACAAGCCTAGATGCATTAAAAGGTAAAATAGTGGTTTTACAATTTACTGCAAGTTGGTGTTCTGTTTGCCGAAAGGAGATGCCCCACCTGGAAAAGGAAGTCTGGCAAAGATTTAAAAACGAAGATTTTATACTTATTGGAGTAGATTATAATGAACCTCTGGAAAAAGTAATTGGTTTCAAAAATCAGATGAAGGTCACCTACCCCATGGCCCTTGACCCTGATGCAATAATATTTCAAAAGTTTGCTCACAAAAAAAGTGGAGTAACCAGAAATATTGTGCTAAATAAAGAAGGAAAGATAGTGTTTCTCACACGTTTATACGACCCGAAGGAATTTCAGCAAATGGTAGATAAAATTGAAGCTTTACTTGATTTAAATTAATTAACCCATTTAGGTTTAATTATTTTAGATGGAAAACTAATATCATTTATGGTCAGATTATACCAATTTTCACATAATGCCGGGTCGCTATAAGTAACTGCTCCTGAGTATTCTACATCACTAAAACTAACATAAACTACGCCCCCTTTCATCCAGTTACATGACAAATCACTTATCAAACTTTCCTGGGTTTCCGATTGGAACCCATTTCCATTGCGGCAGGTGCCACTCAGATCTCCGGAAAAATAAAGTGTGTTGGGTATCTTGTTTCCATTATTTAAACTTAAATCAACGTCGATATTAATATTAGCATCGAATTTAATAATACCGGTAGTATCTTCAAATGAACGACTACCATTTACAACTTCCATACTAAAATTTGCTGTCCCATTATTTTCACCCAGGTATTTATAAATATAACTATCTGCTCTAATAGTATCCTTATCGGTATTAAAATTTGAGAGTAAAATTTCCGAGGGGTAATCCATATTAAATAAGCCATTGTCTGCTTTTATTAAAATATCTCCCTGCCTCCAGTTACCATATCCATCGTTAGTTCCCCATTCAGGATAGTAAATAACAATTTGATAGGCAGAATCAGGATAATATGATACAATTGCTTCATCAATTTTATTGTGACCTTCAGTAAAAAGAATAGTATCGTAAATTACTTTAAAATATGTACTTGATAAGTTTATTAGCAAATGTTGAACACTAGCATAATCGGAACTAATTTCAACACCATATTGATAGTTTATTGATGTATTTTTAGTTTTATTACAAGAGAAATTAATTAATACTATTGTTATTGAAATAAATAATAAAATTTTCTTCATCGGACTTTTTTTATAATAATCAACGGATTCTAATGTATTCTTCAAATGAATAATCAAAATCATTTTGATCATCATCTTTAACATCAACTTTTGATATTAACTTCCATTCATCCAACGAAATTTTAGGAAAAAAAGTATCGGCATCAAAGTCTTTATGAACTCTTGTAATGTACAATTTATCTGCCAAAGGCATGAATTGTTTATAAACAGAACCTCCTCCGATAATAAAATTTTCTTTTGAAGAATCCATTTTATTCATTGCATCCTCTATGGAGTATGCCATCAGGCAGTTATCTATTACCTCTCCCTGTATATCAGTAATTATTAGGCTAGTGCGTTTAGGCAAAGGTCTTTTGGGAAGCGAGAAATATGTGCGTTTCCCCATAACAATATAATGGCCTTCGGTTAGTACCTTAAATCGCTTCAAATCTTTTGAAATATGCCAAAGCAGGTCGTTATCCTTTCCTATTGCATAGTTTGAGGCTATTGCAACTATTATTGAAATCTTTTTATCGTATTTTTTCAAATTATTATTTTTTTAAACAGAAATTTCACCTTTAATATGCGGATGAGGATCATAATCACTCAAATTAAAATCTTCAAAATCAAAATCGAATATATTTTTTACTTCAGTATTTAATGACATCTTAGGTAATGCTCTTGGTTGTCTGGAAAGTTGAGTATTTACCTGATCAATATGATTTAGATAAATATGAGCATCTCCGAATGTATGAACAAATTCTCCAGGAGCAAGATTAGTTACTTGTGCAACCATAAGCAAAAGTAGTGAATATGATGCTATATTAAATGGTACTCCCAAGAATATGTCAGCACTACGCTGATACATTTGAAGAGATAATTTTCCATTTGCAACATAAAACTGAAACCATGCATGGCAAGGTGGCAATGCGGCATTTCCTATAGTTACATTTTCAGCAAATGATTTTGAAGAGTCGGGCAATACGGAAGGATTCCAGGCAGAAACAATGATACGTCTGCTATCGGGATTATTTTTTATTTGATCGATAACTTGAGATATCTGATCTATTCCCTCTCCATTCCAGTTTCTCCATTGTGCACCATAAACAGGACCTAAATCACCATTATCATCGGCCCATTCATTCCATATTCTAACACCATTATCCTGAAGATATTTTATGTTAGTATCCCCCTTTAAAAACCACAATAACTCATAAATAATTGATTTTAAATGAAGTTTCTTAGTTGTAAGCATAGGAAAGCCTTCACTTAAATCGAATCTTAACTGCGGACCAAAATAACTTATGGTTCCGGTACCAGTTCTGTCAGTTTTCTTTGTCCCCTTTTCTAATACTTCATTTAGTAAGTTTAAATATTGCCTCATAAAAAGTTTTAATTTAACAGTCATCAAAGTTATCAACATATCAAAATGTGAGCACACATTGACAATAAAAAAAATTAACTTAATAAACTCCTGATATTTATATGCTTACAATTTACTTAACAATCAACAATTAAATATTTAAGAATTAAACCATCATGTATATGATTAAAAAGCAGAAAGTGTTTAAGTCAAATTTAAAAATATTTTACATTTACGACTTCAAAAAAATCAATTAAACATTTTATGATGGGCATAAAAAGTAGAATTACAATAATGAACTTCCTTCAGTTTTTTATCTGGGGAGCCTGGCTAATAACCATAGGAGGTTATTGGTTTCAAAACCGTCAATGGTCGGGAACTGAGTTCGGTGTAATATTTTCAACCATGGGAATTGCATCTCTATTTATGCCTGCCATAGCAGGAATTATTGCCGACAGATGGATAAATGCTGAAAAATTATTGGGTATTTTTCATATTGCAGGAGCAATAATTCTTTACACATTACCCTTGGTTAACGATCCTACAACTTTCTTTTGGGTAATGTTACTCAATATGATTTTTTATATGCCTACCATTTCACTTTCCATAACAGTTGCTTATTCTTCGCTAAAAGGAGCAAACTTAGATGTTATTAAGCATTATCCTCCTGTTAGGGTTTTTGGTACCATAGGATTTATTGTCGCTATGTGGACAGTAAGTTTATTACGAATAGAAACTTCTGCTCTTCAGTTTTATGTTGCTTCTGGTGCATCCTTATTACTTGGTTTTTATTCATTTACTTTACCAAAATGTGCTGTCAGCAAAGAAGTTAGAGGAAAATCATTTGTGGAATCAATGGGATTAAAAGCATTTACTCTTTTCAAAAACAGAAAGATGGCGCTTTTCTTCATATTCTCAATGCTTTTGGGCGCGTCTTTACAATTAACAAATGCCTACGGCGATACATTCCTTCACGATTTTGCCAAAGTTCCAGAGTATAAAGATCTCTTAACCATAAAATTCCCGGCTATTATAATGTCTATTTCTCAAATGTCGGAAACACTTTTCATACTTGCTATTCCATTCTTTTTGAGACGTTTTGGAATAAAAAAAGTTATGCTTATTAGTATGGTAGCATGGGTATTACGTTTTGCTTTATTTGGTTATGGCAATCCTGCAGAAGCATTATGGATGATTATCCTTTCAAATATAGTATATGGAATGGCTTTCGACTTCTTTAATATTTCAGGTTCACTTTTCGTTGAAACTCAAACCGATTCCAGTATACGCGCCAGTGCACAAGGAGTATTTATGATGATGACAAATGGCTTTGGTGCAATATTAGGAAGTTGGAGCAGTGGATTAATAATAGACTATTTCTTCAAGGATGCAAACGGGCATTTCGATTGGCATGGAATATGGATAACTTTTGCTGTTTACTCTTTAATAGTTACTGTTTTATTTGCTATTTTCTTTAAACATGAGCATAAGCCCGAGGAGGTAGTTAATATTCAGCATTAGTATTATTGAGGTTAAGGAGGTAATATAGTAGTTCCATGTTATTGATGCGGGCTACAAGTTGCGAGTTAGGGTGTAACATTCAAATCTTCTAATCTTTTAATCTTCTGATCCTTTATTTTTTTTATCTTTTTTCCTTCTGTTGATTTCATCTCTTATTTTGGATGCTTCTTCAAAATTTTCTTCTGCTACAGCTTTATCCAGCATCTCTTTTAATTCTGCTGCCAGATAGTCTTTATAAGTTCCCGAACCAGTCTCAATTATTTCATCTTCAGCGTCAATGTCATCGCCATCGCCATCTTCGAGTATAATTCCTGCTTCATCCAATACGTGTTCTTCAACATAAATAGGGCAATTGAACCTTAAAGACAAAGCTACGGCATCGGAAGTACGGCTATCTATTTCAGAGATTTCACCGTCATGAGAAATGCAAAGTAACTTAGAATAGAATATACCATCGACGAACTTGTTAATTATCACCTCTTTAACTCTAATTCCGAAATGTAAAGCAAAATTTTTAAATAGGTCGTGAGTTAAGGGACGGGTAGGTTTCATTTTTTCCAATTCAATGGCAATGGCCTGAGCCTCAAATCCTCCTATTATTATTGGAAGTCGTTTGCTTTCTCCAGGAACGCCAAGCACAAGAGCGTAAGCTCCACTCTGCGATTGACTATAAGACATGCCGACTATTTCCAACTTGATTTTTTTCATAAATACCATTAAATTTATAATGCTAAAATTAGAAAAAAAATCCCAATCACCTAGAATTTTGAGTATTTGTTTTTATTTGAATTACTAACATTAAAGTAAAAATTAATATATTTACCAATTAATTGTTTTTCAAACCATTAAAAATTGACTTTTTCAGACTGTTTATAAATAACATACTTTTGATAAATAAATGACTTTTCACCTAATAAACTATTTCTAAATTTATATTTTAGCAGATTAATGCAATCGTTTGAAATTCGTTTCATTTAAACAATATATTATGAAGAAAGTACTTACATTTTTTACGCTTCTAAGCATGCCTTTTTTAAGTATGGCTAGTGAAGCTGATTTAGTAATTCCTAAAGGAATGCGTGGAGAAACCATACTTTATTGGGGATTTTTAATCACCATTGCTGGTTTCATGTTCGGCCTTTATCAGTTTGCCAAAGTAAAAAAGATCAGAGCACACAAATCGATGCTTGAAGTTGCTGATGTTATTTACCAAACGGGTAAGACATATTTGATTCAGCAAGGTAAATTTTTAGCAATTTTATTTTTATTCATTGGAGCAGCTGTAGCCTTTTATTTTGGCTGGCTTTCTGATGCACATTTTGGGTTTGGTGGTGTTGCCATGATCTTGGGGTGGACAATACTTGGAATTTTAGGTTCTTATAGTGTTGCATGGTTCGGTATTCGAATGAATACTCTTGCAAACTCAAGAATGGCGTTTGCATCCCTGGAGCGTAAACCATTAAAACTTCTAAATATCCCATTAAATGCGGGTATGAGTATTGGTGTTGTTTTAATTTCTCTGGAACTTACAATGATGCTTGTAATTCTTATGTTTGTTCCTGGAGAATTTGCAGGAGCAAGTTTTATAGGATTTGCAATTGGTGAATCTCTTGGTGCTTCAGCTCTTAGGATTGCCGGTGGTATTTTTACTAAAATTGCTGATATTGGATCCGACTTAATGAAAGTTATCTTCAAAATTGGTGAAGACGATCCAAGAAACCCTGGAACTATTGCCGACTGTGTTGGTGATAATGCAGGAGATAGTGTTGGACCTACTGCTGATGGTTTTGAAACCTATGGTGTTACTGGAGTTGCTTTAATATCATTTATAGTTCTTGCAGTAACAAAAGGTACTGAATGGGAAGCTAATCAGATTCAATTATTATCTTGGATCTTCGTTATGAGAATTCTAATGGTTGTTACATCAATTGTTGCTTTCTGGATTAACGGAGCACTAACTAATATGAAATATAAAAATGCCGACGACTTAGATTTTGAAAAGCCTTTGACAAACCTGGTTTGGATAACGTCCTTATTATCAATCATCGTAACATTTGCTGCCAGTTATTTTTTAATTGGTGACATGCCATATAACTTGTGGTTTACTTTATCTATCATTATTAGTGCAGGTACTCTTGGAGCAGCACTAATCCCTGAGTTTACAAAACTCTTTACAAGTCCTAAGTCGGCTCACGTAAACGAGGTGGTAGAAGCTTCTAAAAAAGGTGGAGCATCACTAAATATACTTTCTGGTCTCGTGGCAGGTAACTTTAGTGCTTTCTGGCAAGGTATGGTATTCTTCCTACTAATGTTTATTGGATATTATGCAAGCACATTCGGACTTATAAACATAATGTTATATCCATCAATTTTTGCTTTCGGACTTGTTGCATTTGGATTCCTGGGAATGGGGCCTGTTACTATAGCAGTTGACAGTTACGGACCTGTTACCGATAATGCACAATCTATTTATGAGTTATCATTAATTGAGGAAAATCAAAAGGAAATAACCCCTGAAATTGAAAGAGATTTTGGATTTACACCTGACTTTGAAAAGTCGAAATATTTCCTTGAGGCCAATGATGGAGCCGGTAATACTTTTAAAGCAACTGCAAAACCTGTATTGATAGGTACTGCTGTTGTTGGAGCAACAACTATGATATTCTCCCTAATTCTTGTAATTGAGAGTACTATAGGTATAAAACCTGAAGAAGTTCTTAATGTATTAAATCCTTATACAGTATTAGGATTCTTATTGGGAGGTGCAGTAATATACTGGTTTACCGGGGCTTCTATTCAAGCAGTTACAACTGGTGCTGCCAGAGCAACTGAATATATTAAAAAGAATATAAATCTTGATCCAAACGCCGAGAAAAAGGCAGATATAGAAAAATCGAAGGAAGTGGTTAAAATTTGTACAGTTTATGCACAAAAAGGTATGTGGAACATATTTATCGCTCTATTCTCTTTTGCTCTAGCATTTGCATTTTTATCTGCACCTTCAGGCTTGAAAGAAGGAATGTCACCTGCAGAAATTTTAGAAAATTCTTTACCAGTAGCAATGTTCGTTGGATATTTATTATCCATTGCATTCTTTGGTCTTTACCAAGCAATTTTTATGGCTAATGCCGGTGGTTCATGGGACAACGCCAAAAAAGTTATTGAAGTTGATATGCAGGAAAAAGGTACTGATTTACATGCTGCTTCTGTTGTGGGTGATACCGTAGGTGATCCTTATAAAGACACTTCTTCAGTTGCCATGAATCCTGTAATTAAGTTTACAACTCTATTTGGCTTGCTTGCAATGGAAATTGCTATTTCTGTACATTTCAGAGCAATAGCACCATATGTAGGTCTTGGATTCCTTGCAGTTGCACTTTATTTTGTTTACCGTTCTTTCTATAAGATGAGAATCAACCAGTAATCAAAAACATACATACATAAAAAAAAAGGAGGTTTTATGCCTCCTTTTTTTATTTTTGCACTTTATATGGGAAGAATACTGGCATTGGATTATGGACAAAAAAGAACAGGAATTGCAGTTACTGATAACGAGCAAATAATTGCTACAGGATTAACTACCGTTCCTTCCAATACTCTTTTGAAGTTCATAGGACAATATATTAAAGACGAGGAGGTTGAGTGTATTGTTATTGGAGAGCCAAGAGATATGATGAACCGTCCCTCCGACTCTACTAAATATATTGAGCCCTTTATTGGTGCCTTAAGGAAGAAGTTCCCTCAATTAATAATTAAAAGATACGATGAACGATTTACATCGAATATTGCATTTCAGGCAATGATTGATGGTGGTTTGAGTAAATCGAAAAGAAGAAATAAAGACATGGTTGACAAGATTAGTGCTACTTTAATACTACAATCGTATTTACAATCGTTAGAAAAAAAATAAAAAACAGATGTTACATATTACTGCTTACGGACATCCTACACTAAAAAAAGTCGGTGTTGAAATCGACCAAAGCTATCCCGAACTGGATAAACTAATTGAAGATATGTTTGAAACCATGTATAATTCACGTGGCGTAGGACTAGCTGCTCAACAAGTAAACAAAGCTATTAGATTATTTGTTATAGATGCTTCGCCTTATGGCGAAGAGCACGAAATAGCCAAAGATTACAAAAAAGTGTTTATAAATGCTAAAATTACTTCCTACGAAGGAGAAGAATATGAAATGGAAGAAGGCTGCCTGAGTGTGCCAGGAATTAATGAATACGTTAAACGACCTTCAAGAATAAAAATGACTTATCAGGATGAAAATTTTGAAACACATGAAGAGGAGTTCGAGGGAATAATAGCCAGGATAATTCAACATGAATACGATCATATTGATGGAAAACTTTTTGTTGAACGAATACCACAAATAAGAAAGATCCTGATTAAGAAAAAATTAAAAGATATATCTGTAGGAAAACATCCTGCTGATTATAAGATGGTTTATCCGCGTAATAAAATGAGATTATAAATAATTAAATATGAAACATTTAGTATACTTATCACTGATTATTTTGTCGTCAGTATTTATCATGTCCTGTGGCAATAATACTAACAAAGCCAAGGCTGAATTAAATATTAAGGATAGCATTGCATTTTATGAAAAAGCACTGTTCAAACAAGAAGATGTAAATAAAGTTGATGTAGAAGGTGCACTCAAACTATCCAATTTCTATTATCAGTGGGCAATAGATAATAAAGGAGATAGTCTTGCTCCTGAATATTTGTTAAAATCAGCAGATTTAGCAATGAACATGAAAAAGCCTGTTCCTGCTATCAACGCTTTCAATATTATTTTAAAGGATTATCCTGCACATAAAAATGCTCCTTATGCTTTATTTTTAAAGGCTTTTGTTTATGAGGATATTCTGAACAATACTCAAAAAGCAAAACAATATTATCAGGAGTTTTTAATCAAATTCCCGGATAATGAATACGCTGATGACGTAAGAATTTCATTAAAAAACCTTGGAAAAACTCCTGAGGAATTGATTAAAGAGTTTGAAAATAAAAAATAATCACAAAAAAAGCCCTTCGCTTGAAGGGCTTTGTTTTATAAATATTTTTCTATTTCGTTAGGAACCGAATGTAATTCCAAATTTAGCAAAACTCAAACCGGTGGAACCAAGTTCGGCGAATAGACCCATATTTGGTGAAAACATCCAACGACCTCCAACAAAAGCATCGGGATAAACATTAACACTATTGGTTTTGAAATCGTTTTTA
>PKTA01000130.1 GCA_002869365.1 Marinilabiliales bacterium
GTTGGGCACATGCCCCTTATTGGGGGATGGAGCATCAATCTATCATTGCATACGGTCATGATTTTACCACCAATGAATGGGGCTACGACTATATTCATTTGCATGAAATGGCCCACGAATGGTGGGGCAATTTATTGACTGCAAAGAATTGGGCCGATGTTTGGATACACGAAGGAATTGCAACTTATACCGAAGCTTTATATGTGGAGAATTTATTGGGAATGGAATCCTATTTTGAATTCATGAGAAATCATCAACCTTATTCACCAGGTCCTTCTCCACTGGCTCCATATGAAGAAATGACAGCTTCAAATGCATTTGATTTCCTTAATCCTTACAATAGAGGTGCCAGCGTGATGCACACTTTAAGATATCATTTAGGCGATGATCAATTCTTTGAATTATTAAAAAGATGGGCATATCCCGATCCTGATGATTTAGGAAATGAAGATGGAAGACAATGTAGATTGGTCAATACCGAAGATTTAAAAATCCAGGCAGAGGAGGTTACAGGTGTTGATTTAGACCCTTTCTGGTCAGTTTTTTTTAGAGAAGCCAGTTTTCCACAACTTAGAGTAACCAGAGAAACTGAACAAACTAGTTTTGAATGGTTAACTGAACAGAGTGTTCCATTAGATTTAAATGTTCCTATTACTATTAATGGTGAGGAGCATACAGTAGAAATGGTAAATGGTTTTGGAAGTATTTCAATGAACTTTGATGATGATCTCGAGATAGACCCCAACGATTGGATATTAATGCAAGATCCTGAAGTTGTTGTTGGAATAGGTGATTTGAGTATAAGTGAGAGTAATAATCAGTTGATGCAGAATTATCCAAATCCATTCTTAGAAAATACCATTATTGAATTTTATTTAAGCAAATCCCAAAATGCCAAAGTTTGTATTTTTGATCAGTTGGGAAATCAACTTATAACATTTGCTAATAAGTATCAAGCAAAGGGTAAGCATCAAATTAGTTTTAATAAAGGCAAATTGCCTGTTGGAGTATATTATTATCGATTGATATCAGATGAAGGAATAATCACCAAAAAGTTGCAAATTGTTGATTAAAGAATCCGCTTTCTGACAAGGTGGACTTAAAAAAAAATACTCTAAAAGGAATTATAGTCGTTATTTGTTGCTCATCAAATTACTTTAGAAAATATGAATAACCGAAAATTAATTTGATATGATTAAAAAAAGTATAAAAATAGCCTTCCAGCGATTACTCATGTTTAAAGCCTATTCGGCGATAAATATTGGAGGACTTGGCATTGCTTTGGCAGTTAGTATAGCAATTCTATTATTCACTTTTCATCATTTTAGTTTCGACAAATTTATCTCTAATGTTGAAAATAGTTATCGCATTATTACTCGCTATGGTGATGGAACTTACAATACAAATACCTTCGCAGTTTTTGATGATGTTTTAGATGATTATCCTGAAATTGAATCACATACAATAATATACAGTAATCATAATGTAGAAGATGTTTTTGTGAATGATTCTAAAATAAAGCTTGAAGATGCACTCTTTGTTAATGAATCATTTATGGATTATTTTTCTGTTAATTTCCTTTCAGGAAGTAAAGAGTCAATTGAGAAACCCAATACTTTGATGCTTACACCGGAGATGGCTTCAAAACTGTTTCCCGACAGCGATCCTCTGGGAAAAACTGTTTTATTAAGATCCTTTACTGCAAATCAAGACAGCCTTATTGCTTACAGAATAACAGCTATAGTTGAACCATTACCTGAAGCATCACATCTGCAATATGAAATGCTAATTTCACAAAAAGGACATTTCGAGCCTACAGTGAAAATCTTAAAATCGCGTAAAGTTTTCGGAGGTGTGATTTATTTAAAACTCTACCCTAATGCTAATATTGTTGAGTTGGAAAAAAGTCTTCAAAATAAATTACAAGCTGTTTTGGGTTCTGTTCATGGGCCTCCATTGGAGGCATTTAATCATAGTTTGCAAGCACTTAGTGATATTCATTTCATGCCGGGTTTATCCAATGAAATGCAACCAACAATTCGCCGTACATCACTAAATATTCTGCTGTTGGTGGGCTTTTTAATATTTGTAATAGCAATTATGAACTTTGTTATTATGCATATTGCCAGAAGTTCCTATAATAAAAAAACAACTTTAATTATTCGATCGCTAGGGGGGAATAAATATAATTTGTTTGGACAGACTATTATTGAAGTCCTATTGTCGGTAAGTATTGGTTTTATTGTTGCAATTTCACTGCTGGCAAGTCTAAAGTTTGTTCTTGCAAGGCTTTTCTTCGGCAATTGGATGATACCGTTTAAAAGTCCCGAGTTTTGGATTTTTTCACTTAGTTTGTTTGTTATTGTTGTGGTGGTAGTTTCTGTGCTCAGTTCTTTAAGTCTGTTTAAAACTCAAACAGCAATAAATGAAAGTGTTCAACCTAAAGGAATTAAGGCTGCAATACCTGTCGTTATCTTCCAGTTTGTTATGGTCATCGCCCTAATGTGATTTGCATTACTGATAAATAAACAAATGAACTTTATTAAGAATAAGGATTTGGGATATTCCGGTGAGAATATTATGGTTATTAAAATCCCCCAGTCTAATGAAAAGATAAAACTATTCAGGACGGAACTAATGAAGGAACCGGGAATATTAAGCACTGCCACCGCTAATCATTATCCGGGAAGCAAATTTCAGGATATGATCTTTGATACTGGAGAGAATTCTTTTCCATTTAAGTTTGGTTTTATCGATAAATATGTAGTTAAAACTTTGAATATTAAACCTCTATTATATACCACTGAACTTAAAGAGAATGCAACAGATGGATGGATTATTAATCTTACATTCTACAATAAACTAAAAAAAGTATATTCTGATGAACAGATAGCAAAAGGTGATTTTTCTGATAA
>PKTA01000065.1 GCA_002869365.1 Marinilabiliales bacterium
ATTGATTTACTTTGCCTCACATTATTCAGAATTTTAAAATACTTTAGTAAATTCTATTAATAAATTAAAAGTGGCAAAAAATAATTCAAAAAAAACGCAAATAAGCAAAGAGCAATGGCTAATACTGCTTTCATTAATGCTGGGTGTTTTTCTTGGTGCGCTCGACATCTCAATAGTATCACCGGCATTTTCCAATATTGCTAACGAACTTCATATTGAGGCATCCAATTTAAGCTGGATAATAACTCTTTATACTTTGGTATACGTACTTGCCGTACCCCTAATGAGTTCAATATCCGACAAATACGGAAGAAAAAATACTATTTTATTAAATATTACTCTATTTGGCTTAGGGTCGCTGTTTGCAGTGTTCTCACAGGATATTTCCCATCTGCTAATTGCAAGAGGCATACAAGCACTTGGTGCCGGAGGATTATTTCCAATAGCGAGTACAGTTATAGGAGAGATATTCCCGAAGGAAAGACGTGGAATGGCATTGGGGTTTATTGGAATGGTTTGGGGTGTGGCTGCCATTATCGGCCCTTTAATCGGAGGATGGCTCACACAATGGTTCGGATGGACATCAATTTTTTATGTTAGTTTTTTCCTGTCGTTTGTTGTTATTTTCTTCATCTGGAAATTCCTTCCAAAATCAAAAGCCGTACACAATCATCCTTTCGATTGGATAGGTATGCTAATACTGGGAATAGCATTATTAACACTAACCTACGCATTAAATAATCTGGATGGAGATAATTTAATATCAGGAATTTTAAACTCAAATGAGAAATATTATTTCATGATAAGCATACTGGCTTTTATTGTTTTCTTTGAATATGAGAAAAGACCTAAAGCGCCAATTATTGCCACTCATATTTTTTATAAGAGAGAATTAAATATTGCTTTAATGCTTTCATTTGCAAGGGGCATGACGGAGGCTGGGCTGGCATTCCTCCCCTTTTATGCAATGGTGGCACTCAACATTAAAGCAGGACCGGCTGGAACTCTGATAATAACAACTGCAATAACAATGTTTTTATTTACTCAGCCCGCCGGAATGTTGGTAGATAAGATTGGTCCTAAAATGGTTTTGATTTTTGGTGCAATAGTAACAACAATAGGTGCTGCATTAATGATGTCGGCCAACACTATGATGGAATTCATTGTATATCAGGTAATACTGGGATTAGGACTAAGTGCTATGTCGGGTGCTCCCATCAGATATATAGTACTGCATGAAACCGATGAAAAAGAAAAATCATCAGCCCAGGGGCTGGTAAGCCTTGTGAGTAGTTTTGGCATTATGGTAGGGAGTGCTTTGGCAGGAAGTTTTCTTGCTTTAGGTAATGCTGGTGAAACTCCTTCTCTCAGCGGTTTCCACAACATCTATCTAAGTGTTGTTTTGAGTTCAATTTTAGCCCTTATTTTCACATTTGCACTAAAGAAATCAAAAGTTCTGAAAAATGAAATATAATGAAAATACAGCCATAATAAGGCCAATTAAACCTGAAGATAATGCTGATCTCGCAGAAATGATTAGGGATGTTTTTATAGAATTTGATGCTCCAAAAACAGGTACTGTATATTCTGATCCGACTACTGATAATTTGTTTGAACTCTTTAAAAAGGATAAGTCGGTACTTTGGGTAGCAGAGGTTGACAATAAAGCACTTGGCTGTTGTGGTATTTATCCAACTGATGGCTTGGAAGAAAATCATGTGGAACTTGTAAAATACTATGTGTCTTCCAGGATTAGGGGAAAAGGAATAGGCAGGAAACTTATTGAAAAATGCATAAAATCGGCGCAGGATTTTGGTTATACTCTGATGTATATAGAAACTGTTGACCACTTTTCAAAGGCACTTAGTATTTATGATAAACTCGATTTCAAAATAATTGACAAACCATTAGGTAATTCAGGTCACAATGGATGTGATATTTGGTTATCAAAAAAACTATAAATCATCAACTAGCATTTAATTGACATGAAAAACCTTTATCAAAGTATAGATAAACAGATTGAATTCAATAAGGGGAAAAATCTTTTTCTTGATAAAAGGGAAAAATCTTTGGAGTTTATTAAAGATACAATTCTGTCGATTAAAGAGATTGATAATCTAAATAAAGAACAGGAAGAATCATTAATAGAATATGCTGCTAATAAGGCTCTGGAAGAGTTTTACCGAATAAATCAATACTATTATTTTGATGAAGAAGCAAAATCAGAACTTAAAAGCATTTATTCAAAATTGATTATAATGGCAAAAAGCAGGGCTTTGATCCCTGAAAAAATAGCTGAAACTCATTATAATAATCTTGAGAAATGGTTGTTAAAAAACAATTCTTTTGCCAGGGAAATATATAAAAACAAGTCGGAACAACTTGATGCTGTTGTGTGTTCGGAATATAGCTATCAATTACAGTTGGAGATTTTAAACTTAGACAAAAGGGAAATTCAGGAACCAATACTGGACATAGGTTGCGGTCAAAATGCAAGGCTTGTAAACTACTTAAAGTCGAAAGACTACAATGTTATTGGAATTGACAGAAACGAATTTGATAAATCCTACTTGTTCAAATCCGATTGGCTAAAATATGATTATGGTACTGATAAATGGGGAACTATAGTAAGCAACCTGGGTTTTTCCAATCACTTTGTTCACAATCATTTACGCAATGACAGCAAAGCCGAAGAATATGCTAAAACTTATATGAGGATTTTAAGTTCATTAAAAGTAGGAGGAAGTTTTCATTATGCTCCCGGCCTTGATTTCATTGAAAATTACCTTGATAAAAATAAATTCAGTTTAAAACTACTTAGCCTTGGCACCTCCACAATAAATACCTCTATTGTGGAGAGAATAAAACAATAACTTAAAAAAAATTAATAATAATTGTTTTATTCATTATTTTTACTTATTAATATTGAAAAATATATTTATGCTGATAAAAACATATAACGCCATTAATAAACTTACTACTCTGGAAAAAAGCAGAATAACGAAATTTATTCATGAGCATTCGGATCATAAAAACGACACAAAAAAGGCAATTCGTAAAAGTCTGGATTATGCAGCCAAAGAGAGAGCAGGTTTAGGTGGTTATGTATTTACTATTTCCATGAATAAAGAAATTGTTGGTGCACTGGTAGTTAATAAAACAGGAATGGACGACTATATACCAGAAAATATAATAGTTTATGTAGTTACACATCAGGAATACCGAAAACAGGGAATAGCAAAAAAACTTATGAACCGGGCCATTGAACATTGTAAGGGCGATATTGCCCTGCATGTTACACATGATAACCCTGCAAAGAATATGTTTGAAAAATTGGGATTTACTAATCCATATCTGGAAATGAGATATAAAAAGAAACCACAGCGTTCATCAGCTTCTTAAATTGCTATTATGCCCGAAATTAACTTTCTTTAGGACTTGTTTCCACAGATTTCTTAACTTTGCAAATTGAAAATTTAAGTTAATTACAATTTCGTAATTAATAAATAATACCCAAAATCATTGAAATAATAATTTGATTTTGGTTTTTTTATGGATAAATTAATTAGAATTAATAAATATTTAAATTATTCGTTCAAAGCGTTTTAATGGTCGAAAATTTAGTAGAACTAAAATAATTAAACAATAAAAACTGCATCTTGAACATTCATGTCAAGTAAGGAAGAATATACATATAACACTGATTATATAGATGTTTTAAGGGTGCTTAAAATATTATTACTTGTATGAACAAAGAAATAATAAACTTAAGACACGATTTACATAAACATCCCGAGGTTTCGAATAATGAATTTGAAACCTCTAAGAGGATAAGTGAATTTATTAATGCCCTAAATCCCGACGAAGAAATTCCATTAGGCAAAACAAGTAAGGTATTTATATTTGACAGCAAGGAAGAGGGCAAAACAGTTGTTTTTCGTTGCGAACTTGATGCTCTGCCAATCAATGAAAACAGTTCTCTTGATTACACTTCCGTTAATAAAGATGTTGCACATTCCTGTGGACATGACGGGCATATGGCCATTTTATCTGCACTAGCACAAAAAATATCCAAAAATCGTCCTAAAAAAGGCAAAGTTATTTTGCTGTTTCAAGCAGCAGAGGAAGTGGAACAAGGAGCAAGAGATGTTGTTGAAAACGAGGAATTTCAAAGTTTGAAACCGGATTATATGTTTGGTCTGCATAATGTTCCCGGTAAGGATTTACACCAGATATTACTTAAAAAAGGAAGTTTTGCAGCAGCATCAAAAGGAATGACAATTAGTTTACATGGGGCTACTTCCCATGCTGCCGAACCTGAGAAAGGTATAAATCCGGCAATAGGCATTTCTAAAATTTTAAATCTACTTAATGGATTAATAAGAAATAAGGATTTATTTTCTGCCCTTACTCTATTAACATTCATTTATATCCGTATGGGAGAAGTTTCATTTGGTACTTCTGCTGGAAATGCGAAAATCGGAATTACCTTACGCTCCTTTAGAAATGCAGATATGGATTTGCTTACTGAAAAAGCTGAAGAAATAATTGAAAGTGTTTGTAAAAAAGAAAAACTAAAATACAATATCGAATATAATGAAGTGTTTCCTTCACTTGTTAATGATGATTATTGCAACTCATTAATAATGAATGCAGCCGCAGAAAACGATTACAAAATTGAACATTTAAACACTGCTTTCAAATGGTCGGAAGATTTTGGATATTATACTGAAAAATATCCTTGTGGATTCTTCGGATTAGGATCAGGTAAAAAACAACCTGCATTGCATAATTCGAATTATAATTTTCCGGATGAGATAATAGAAACCGGTGCAAATATGTTCTTTAAAATATATAAACAACTTAATTTTTAAAAAACTTTAATATGTTAGAAATCAGAAGAATTAATAATGAAAAAGAATTTGAAAATATTACAAGAGGAGAATTTATCGACTTCCTTTTTACACATCTAGATCGCTTTGGTGATCCAAAAAAAGACATAGAAAAGTGTTTGGATTATGCCTTTTCTGAAGAGAAATCAGAAGGAGGTTTTGCTCTTGCTGCATTCTCTAAAAATCAATTGGTTGGAGCTTTAATAATGAACAAAACGGGAATGGGGAATTATATTCCTGACTGGGTTTTAGTTTATGTAGCTGTTGATGCTTCTTACAGAGGACAAGGTTTTGGAAAACAAATTATCGAAAAAGCATTTGCCGAAACCGATGGAAATGTAAAACTTCATGTTGAAT
Source organism: Marinilabiliales bacterium (assembly GCA_002869365.1). Taxonomy (GTDB): domain Bacteria; phylum Bacteroidota; class Bacteroidia; order Bacteroidales; family F082; genus BM524. The sequence goes on from PKTA01000065.1 coordinate 5,250, forward strand.
ATGATAATCCTGCAAAACGACTTTACGAGCGTCTTGGGTTTACCAACAAATATGCAGAGATGCGTTATGAACCAAAGAAGTAACAATAACATAAACAAACATATAAGTTCTAATACATAAATAATGGCTGAACTACAGATTAATATAACGGAAATACGTAATAATATTAAAACGCTAAATAAATACCTCAAGGAAAGAGATATAAAATGGAGTTTGATAACCAAAGTATTTTCCGGTGACAAGGAGTTTATGAAACAACTGTTAACTCCGGATATAATTAAAGACATACATTCCGTAGGAGATTCAAGGCTTTCTAGCTTAAAGCGGCTTAAAGAGTTGAATCCAGATTTGGAAACAATTTATATTAAGCCTCCTGCTCAGGCATATATTAATGATGTGGTAAAATATGCCGATATATCACTAAACTCTTCATTTAAAACAATTGTTGCACTGGATAAGGCTGCTAAAAAGCAAAATAAAATCCACAAAATAATCATAATGGTTGAGTTGGGAGAACTAAGAGAAGGTGTAAACAGAGATGATTTATCTGAATTTTATGAAAAGGTTTTTAACCTTGATAATATTGAGGTGGTTGGACTAGGCAGTAATCTGGGCTGTATGTATGGTGTTGAACCAACTTATGATAAACTACTTCAGTTGAATCTCTATAAAGAACTAATAGAAACAAAATATGGTTCTAAACTAGATTTAATATCGGGAGGAAGTTCTATCACACTGCCCTTGCTGGAAAGAGGAGCAGTCCCAAAAGACATAAACCATTTCAGAATCGGCGAAAGTGTATTTTTTGGCTCCAGTCCTCTGGAGAATAAACGATTTTTGAACCTTTGTACCGACACCTTTAACTTCTATGCGCAAATAATAGAACTTGAAGAAAAAGGTGTTGTTCCTGATGGTATTATTGGGGATGCCAGTATTGGTCATTCTGCGGAATTTAAAGAAGAAGATATGGGAAAAACTACTTATAAAGCCATATTGGATTTTGGGCTACTGGATGTTGACCACGAAGGATTATCAATTGATGATGATGACGTTAAGTTTGTTGGAATAACCTCCGACATGACTGTAGTTGATATTGGAGACAATACTAATGAGGATGGTAGCAAAAAGTATGGAATTGGTGATAAAGTTTGTATGGATGCCGATTATATGTCAGTAGCAAGATTATTTAATTCAAAATTTATCGAAAAGAAATTTATTAAAACCGATAATTAATGCTTGAAAAAATATTAATTGAAAATAAAAATAATTTCTCCGGTATTTTACCATTCCAACTTAAAACAGAGGATATTTTTCAATTGGATTTGTCAGTCGACAATCAGGAACTCTATAGTGTTGATTTGAGTTCTTCATCAAAACTTGAATCGTACATACTTGATAAGGTAAAATCTGCTAATAAAAGCATTGCCATCGGTGGTTATGCAGAAGACAGGATTATCTACAAAAAGAGTTCTCTGTTTGGAGATGATGCGGATGCCAGAACAATTCACCTCGGATTAGATATATGGTCTGAAGCAAATACAAGTATCCATTCCCCTCTCGACGGAATTATTCATAGTTTCCAAAACAATGATAATTTTGGAGATTATGGTCCTACTATAATAGTGGAACACCAATTGAATGAGTATACTTTTTATACCCTCTATGGTCATTTATCAAAAAAATCATTGGACGGACTTAAGCAAGGTAAAAAAGTAAATAAAGGTGATAAAATTGCAGAATTGGGTAATGATAAAGAAAATGGTAAATGGCCGCCACATCTACATTTTCAACTCATTACTGATATGGAATCTAATTATGGTGATTTTCCGGGCGTTTGTTCCAAAAAAAATATGAATCATTATTTGAATATTTGTCTTAATCCAGAGTTATTGTTAAATATTAAATAAATGCCATCCACATCGCGAATTCAAATAAAAGCCAAGGCCTTAGAAAACAATATTGATTTCGTAAGATCTTTAATTGGAAATCAAACTATATTATCCGCTGTGATAAAGGGTAATGCTTATGGGCATGGTACACATATCATTATTCCGGCATTCGAAAAATATGGAGTAAACCATTTTTCAGTTTATTCCTCTGCCGAGGCAAGAGATGCTTTCAAATATAAACTAAAGGGAACTACCTTACTCATAATGGGTTATATATTGCCATCAGATTATATATGGGCAATTGAAAACGATGTTGAGTTTTATGTTTCTGATTTAAGTGTTTTAAATAATACCATAGAAATTGCAAAGCAACTGGAAAAAAAGGCGATCATTCACCTCGACCTTGAAACAGGAATGAACCGTACCGGATTAGGTATTGCAAATTTAAAAAAAGCAATCCCAATAATTAAAAAAAATGAAGAACATCTTGTAATAAGAGGTGTTACCTCACATTTTGCAGGAGCTGAAAGTATTGCAAATCATTTAAGAGTTAAAACTCAATTTTCTGTTTTTAAGAAAAGAGTAAAATATATTAACTCCAATGGTATTTTTCCGGAAATAAAACATATCGCAAGTTCAGCAGCAACAATAAATTATCCTGATACACGACTTGATATGATAAGGGTAGGTATTTTACTTTACGGGTATTGGCCTACACAGGAAACTTTTATTCACTACATCCATAGAAGAAAAGACAAGTCTGATCCCCTTTTAAGAGCCATCAGATGGTGCTCTAATGTGATATCAATAAAGAAGGTGCCAGCCGGTGAATTTATTGGTTATGGATTAAGTTTTCAGGCACAACATGATATGACTACTATACTTGTACCCGTAGGTTATTGTAATGGTTATAGTCGTTCACTGAGTAATAGTGGGCACATAATTGTAAAAAACCATATAGCACCAATTATAGGAAGTGTTAATATGAATATGCTAATCGCAGATGTAACAAATATCGAGAATGTTCAAATTGGAGATAAAGTTGTTTTGATTGGCAAACAGGGAGATAATGAAATTTCATTCTCATCATTTGCAGAAATGAACAACTCTTTGAACTATGAAATCCTCGCCCGCTTACCAATAAATATTGAAAGAATAGAAACTGAAATTGATTAATTAATTTTTTCCAAGTATTTTTTTTAATTAATATTACAGTTTAAAATTAATATTTAATGGATAAAAAAATAGGATTAAAAGAAGCCGTTTCAATAGGAATTGGAGGAATGGTTGGGGGTGGAATATTTGCTGTACTGGGTCTGGCAGTATCGCTAGCACAGGGAGCAACTCCATTAGCATTTTTGTTTGCAGGTATTGTCGCTCTTCTTACATCATATAGTTACGTAAAACTTTCACTTTCGTTTCCCGACAGAGGAGGTACAGTAAAGTTCATGAATACGGCTTTCGGAATTTCCATTTTCAGTGGCGGCATGAATAACCTTTTATGGCTTGGATATATAATCATGCTCTCTTTATATGCCTCAGCATTCGGCTCCTATGCCCCAAATTTATACGATATTACTTCCGATAAAACTCTTGATTTCCACATTTACGCAACTGCAATTATTGTATTTGCAACCCTCATAAATTATTACAGTATAAAAGTCGTTGGAATGATAGAGTCATATGCTGTTTTTATCAAACTATTAATACTGATTTTATTTATAATTGTAGGCATATACGGATTGTTTGGCAATCCAAATATTAGTCAATTATCGGTTAGTAATTGGGAAAGTCCGCTACAATTAATAACTGCCGGAATGGTAATTTTTGTTGCCTACGAAGGATTTGAGTTAATTGCAAATGCAGCTCCCGACATTGAAAATCCTGAGAAAAATATTCCAAGGGCTTATTATATAGCCGTTATTTTCGTTATCATACTTTATATTGTAATTGCTTTTGTTACAGTAGGTTCTCTTCCATTTAAAGAAATTGCAAGCGCTCAGGATTATGTTCTGGCAGAAGCAGCAAAGCCAATGCTTGGTAAAACAGGATTTATAATCATCACAATTGCTGCTTTAATTTCCACATTTTCAGCAATAAACGCTTCACTTTTAGGTGGTAGTAGAGTAAATTATGAAATTGGTGAAGATGATGAACTTCCTCATGAGTTTACTTACAAACTATGGAATCAGCCAATCGGACTCTTAATAACTGCCATTGCAACAATAATTATAACCAATTCTTTCAATCTGGAAACTATTTCAACCAGCGGTAGCGTAGGTTTTATATTAATTTTTGCAGTTGTAAATCTGGCTGCTTTTAAATTGAACACTAAAATAAATGCCAATAAAATTGTAACAATTTTAGGTTTTATACTATGTATGGCTGCCATCATTGTACTTGTCAGTCAACAACTTAAAACAAACATTATAGGTGTTAGTGTGGCTGTTGGTATAGTATTAATTTCCTTTGTTATCGAATTCATCTATAAAAAAACTGAATATGGAAGAACTTAAGCCAAACAAATCGGATTTACTGGCTTTGGCCAGAAGCAAATTAGCTAGTGAAAGAACATTCCTGGCATATTTTAGAATCGCAGTTGTGTTTTTTAGTTCCGGATTTGCAATCCTTAAATTAGGCGCCTTAAGGGATATTACTTCAATTGGATACTTTCTGTTAGTACTAGCTCCTCTAATGATGCAAATCGGCATTTTCCATTATTATTATACACGAAGGCAACTTCAAAAGGTATATGATAATAACCAGATTAAGGAATTCGATTAGTTTCAAAAATCACGATAACTGGGTATTAAAACCATTTTGTTAACTACTTACTTTTGATGCCACATTACAATTAATATGTGTTTATGAAATATTATACTTTACTCTCTAGTTTCCTATTAATATGTTTTTATTGTTGCTGTCAGGACACAATAAATAATAATAAATTAGAGTTTACCGGTTCTATTACAATTGATAATGTTAGTAATATTAGTGGAGGTATAAAAAAGGGGAATAATACGCTTGGTTTACTTGACGTAAATACCTGGTATCGCATAAACAAAGGTGTCTTAAAAAATATTGGATTTAATATTCATTTACTCAAAACTACAAATGCAAAGCCATCCGAAAACTTGATAGGAGATATCCAAACAGTTTCCAATATTGAAGGGAATGCAAGTAGATTTTTTTATGAATTGTTGATTAACTATAAAATAAATAAATTTAGTATTACCACAGGGCTGCATGATTTGAATTCGGAGTTTAATGTGAGTGAAAATGCATTAAATTTTATTAATAGTTCTTTTGGCATATTTCCCGTTGTGAGCCTTAATATACCAACATCTATTTTTCCGATAACAACCTTTGGGGCAGTAATTTCCTATAATACCAAAAAGTTTGACATAGCAGGCGGTGTTTATAATCTCAACTATGATTTTGTTGAAAATAATAGTTTTAAGTTCGATGATAATTTTTATCAAAAAGGGTATTTTGCCATAAGTGAATTTCGCTATCGCTGGTTTAATGGCAGCGGTAAAACTGCAGAAATAAAAGCAGGTGGTTTTTATAAAAAAGGTAAGCATGAAAAGGACTTATCCTATCCTTCTGAGAATGTTAGCGAAAATAATTACGGTTTATATCTGGTGGGTGATTTCAAATTAAAAGAGTTTAGTTCAAACAGAGAATTGTTGAGTTTTGTGCAAATCGGACATGCTCCAACCAGAATAAATCTATCATCAGAATATTATGGATTAGGTTTTTCAATTATCAGTCATGAAAAAAAATACTTTCCGTCTCAAATTGGCCTGGCCGTAGCTTATGTAAAACTAAACGATCTTGTAGGCGACAAGTTTGTAAATTCAGGCCGATACGAATCTACTATCGAACTTACTTCCAAAATAAATTTTTTAAATTACTTTATATTGCAACCAGATGTTCAATATATTATTTCTCCTTCTGGTGGGCTGTATAATAATTCGCTGGCCGCAATTTTGAGGTTAATAGTAAATTTTACAAAATAGTAATGTTATATCTATAAAATTAACCAATCAACAAATCATTTTAAAACTATAAATGCAATTATTAATTTCATACTTTTGTTTGTTACTCTTTATGATAGAGAAATAATAATACAACGTATTTCACAAATAATAAAATATGAATTTAGACTACTTACTTGAATATAATCCCGTACTTCTTGCCCTGGCTGCCACATTATTCACATGGATGCTAACGGCACTAGGCTCTTCTATGGTATTTTTCTTTAAAACCATAAATAAGAAAATTCTAAACTCTATGCTTGGTTTTGCTGCCGGGGTTATGATTGCGGCAAGTTTCTGGTCGTTATTAAAACCTGCAATAGAAATGGCTGAAGAAAGCGGTGTTACATCATGGATTCCAGCCGTAATAGGATTTTTGTCAGGGGGAGCTTTTTTATATTTAGTAGATAGAATACTTCCTCACCTTCATTTAGGGCTCTCCATAGATAAAGCTGAAGGAATAAAAACTTCATGGCAACGTAGCGTTTTATTGGTTTTAGCTATTACCTTACACAATATTCCAGAAGGACTGGCTGTAGGAGTGGCTTTTGGTGCTCTGGCTCAAAATCCTGATGCCGGAATGCTTGCTGGCGCAGTCGCCCTGGCTCTTGGTATAGGACTGCAAAACTTCCCTGAGGGTGCTGCGGTTTCCATTCCACTTAGGCGTGAAGGCTTTTCGCGTTTTAAAGCATTTAATTACGGGCAAATTTCAGGAATTGTTGAACCTGTTGCTGGTGTTATAGGGGCTTATTTGGTTTTAACCATTACTCCTCTCCTGCCCTACGCTCTTTCTTTTGCAGCCGGTGCAATGATATTCGTTGTGGTCGAAGAACTTATCCCTGAATCGCAAACAGGTAACGAAACCGACTTGTCTACCATAGGTGCAATGCTGGGATTTGCAACTATGATGGTTCTGGATGTTGCTCTTGGATAGTAGATAATATTCATAAAATTATTCATAATAATCACTATTTCAGCATTAAAACCATTGCCACCTCAGTATTTTTTTATATATTTGCATATTAATATATTAGAAAATAAACAATACCCAAAAACGCTTATTAATTATCTTATTAATAATGATAAATTTATAGTTATCACGATTTAATTAAAATATTTACTAAACAAAATCCAATTAAAATATTGGATAAAACGGCTTTTAATTATTTAATGGATAGTTTTTGCCTGAGTTTATATTGTATTAATGCATATATATGATTAAAAAGAAAACAATAGTTTTAAAATACGGCGGAAATGCCATGACTGATATTGGTATAAAAAACCAATTATTGGAAAATATTTCTAATCTCATAAAAAAATCTTACCATATTATTATCGTTCATGGTGGAGGACCTTTTATTCAGAAAGCATTAGAAAAAGCCAACATAGTTTCTGAGTTTATCGACGGACAGAGAAAAACATCAGAAGAGGCACTTATAGAAGTTGAAAAGGTGTTGAAGGGCAATGTTAATGGCGATTTAGTGAAAATTCTAAATAGTAAAAATTGTAAAGCAGTCGGTCTATCAGGTAAGGATGGAAAAACACTTATTGCAAAAAAGAGATATCATATTTCAAAAACTAATCAAAGTATCGATTTAGGCCAGGTAGGTGACGTTGAAAGTGTAGACCCCAATCTTATAAAAATATTGATTGACAATAACTATACTCCGGTGATAACCTGTATTGCGAGCGATATTGCAGGAAAAGACTATAATATCAATGCTGATAATTTTGCCGGGCATATTGCTGGCGCACTAAAAGCGGATGAGTTTGTGGTACTTACTGACGTAGATGGCTTGCTAAATGATATTGATAAACCTGATTCATTGATTGAAAGAATACACACCACATCATTAAATAAACTTTATGATGATGGAATAATTAAAGGTGGAATGATTCCAAAACTGGAAGCTTGTAAAACAGCTTTAATTAATGGAGCAACTTCATGCAGAATTATTAACGGAACAAAACCCAACCAACTGCTTGAAATATTTGAAGGAAAAAATATAGGAACCCAAATTATAAAATAAAGGAAAGATGTGTACAAATAAGGTATTACACGAAAAAGACAAAAATTTCTATTTACAAACTTTTAAAAGATATCCAATAGCATTTGAAAAAGGAGACGGTTGTTATTTATGGGATGTTGAAGGCAATAAATATCTGGATATGCTGGCCGGAATAGCGGTAAACAGTCTGGGATATTGTCACCCTAAGCATACTCATGCCATTAAACAACAAGCAGATAAAATGCTGCATGTTTCAAATTTCTTTGTGAATTTACCTCAACTGGAATTATCACAAAAATTAACTGAAATATCTTCAATGGACAGGGTATTTTTTACAAACAGCGGTGCCGAATCTGTTGAAGGTGCTATAAAAATTGCAAGAAAATATGCTCATTCTATAGGTCGTGGAGGTGAAATTATTTCATTTGAAAATTCCTTTCATGGTAGAACATTGGCTACAATAGCGACTGGCAAAAAACAATACCAAAAAGGCTTCGAGCCAATACCTTCAGGATTTAAACAAATCAAATTTAATGATTTTGAGGCTGTTAAAAAATCTGTCTCCATTCAAACAGCGGCTATAATTATAGAACCAATACAAGGTGAAGGAGGAATAAATGTGGCCGACAAAATATTCCTGGAGCAATTAAGAACATTTTGTATAGAAAAAGATATAGTATTGATATTTGATGAAATACAATGTGGTGTTGGCAGAACAGGAGAATGGTTTGCCAAGGATTATTACGGTGTAAAGCCAGATATCATGACTCTTGCCAAAGGTCTTGGAGGTGGGGTTCCTATTGGGGCAATACTTTCCAGTGAGAAAGTAAGCTCAGCAATGGATTTTGGAGATCATGGAACTACCTTTGGTGGAAACCCTCTGGCGTGTGCAGCAGCTTTGGCAACAATAGATGCTATTGAAAAAGAAAACATACTCGACAATGTTAGTAAGATGAGCACTCTTCTTAAACAAGAACTAACAGAGCTTAATATACCATCTATTAAGGAAATTAAAGGACTGGGGTTAATGTTAGGCATTGAATTTGAGTTCGACACTAAAGATCTGGTATCAGAATTATTAAATAATGGCATAGTTACTAACTCTACTGCAGGTAATGTATTACGATTAGTGCCTCCATTAATAATTCAGGAAAACCATATTAAACAGTTTATCAAACAATTATACGAATCACTAAAAAACTTGAAACATGTCAAATAAAAAGGTCGCCATTATTGGGGCCAGCGGTTTTACCGGGTCGGAACTGGTAAGAATACTGCATTATCATCCCAATGTTGATATAGAAATGATAACTTCAGAAAGTCACACAGACAAGAAATTATCTGATATACATCCATTTTTTAATGGGATAGTAGATACAGAACTGGAATCTGTTTATGATCTCCACAAGCATCATATCGATTTAGCATTTCTGGCATTACCTCATGGTGTTTCCATGGATTATGTTAAACAATTTCAAAAATTTGATTTCCCCATTATAGACTTGTCGGGCGATTTCAGACTCAGCAATGCTGAGACCTACCAGAAATGGTATGCACAAGAACATATTTTCCCTGAAGGTTTCGCTCATGCGGTATATGGAATTCCTGAACTATTTGAAGATACTATCAGAAGTTCTAAACTCATTGCTAATCCGGGATGCTTTCCTACAAGTATAATTCTTGCTCTTGCTCCATTGATGAAAAATAATCTTGTCGACATAAATATCATTGCCGACAGTAAAACGGGTGTTACAGGAGCAGGCGTAAAAGCTAAAGCTGTCAATCATTTTTCAAATGTGCATGATAATTTTAAGGCATATGGGATAAAAACTCATCGCCATACTATTGAAATTCAGGAGAAATTAAATGAGATGTCGCGTTATGAGAATAAGGTTCAGTTTACTCCACATCTACTTCCAGTAGACAGAGGTATATTATCAACCATTTATTTAAAACCTTCTAATTCAGGCTTTAATAATAATATCCTTCAAAAAACATATAGTGATTTTTACTCCGATTCATATTTTATTCGTCTATTAGACAGTTCTCCAAGCATTAAAAATGTAAGAGGAACAAACTATTGTGATATTTTTACAACCTACGATGAAAGAACAAATAACATTATTGTTGTAAGTGCTATCGACAATTTGGTTAGGGGTGCTGCAGGACAGGCAGTACAAAATATGAATATAATATTTAATTATGATCAACATTGTGGTCTAGAACAAATGCCATTATTTCCATAAAAAATTAATTTAAGATGATTAAGAACATAACAAATGTAAGAGGAATTAAAGCCTGGGGTGCTCATACAGGTATAAAGTCTTTAAGAAGAGACCTTGCGATAATTTACTCTGAAGTACCAGCTTCCGCAGCCGCAGTTTTTACACAGAACCAGGTTGTTGCAGCACCAGTTGTACTTTCCAGAAAACATATTAAGGATGGAAAAATCCAGGCTATTGTAATAAATGCAGGTAACGCAAATGCCTGTACTGGAAAAGCAGGATATGAAGGAGCAGAAGCAATGGCACAAACCATGGCCGAAGAGTTAAATATTGATAAAGAATTAGTTTTAGTAGCTTCTACAGGGATAATTGGAGAAGTATTTCCTACCGAGGAAATAGTCAACGGTATAAAAGACAATGTTTCGAAACTTACTTCAAAGTCTAGTGCCGGTTCTTTTGCTGCCAACGCAATTTTAACTACCGATACTTTCCCAAAAGAAGGCTTCATAGAATTTGAACTTGATGGGTTTGAAATAAATATGGGAGGAATTGCCAAAGGTTCAGGCATGATACATCCAAATATGGCAACCATGTTGGCATTTATTGTTACCGATGCAGCCATAGAGCCGAAATTACTACAAACAACTGTAAAGGAACTTGTTGACGACTCTTTCAACATGATAAGCGTTGATGGTGATACCTCCACTAACGATATGGTTGTGGTATTAGCCAATGGCAAAGCCAAAAATGAAATTCTAAAATCTAAAAAGGATACAGGTTACGCCGAATTCAGAAAAGAATTAGGAAACCTGATGATTCATCTTGCTAAACTAATAGTTTCGGATGGTGAAGGAGCTTCAAAATTTATACAGTATGAAGTTTGTAAAGCAAAAAACCATGAATCGGCAAGAAAAATTGTCCGCTCCGTATCATCTTCGTCTTTGGTTAAAACTGCTATGTTTGGAAGAGATCCTAATTGGGGAAGAATAATTAGTGCCGCCGGTAATTCGGGGACTTCTTTTAACTATGAGAAAGCAGATTTATATCTTGGAGACGAGAAAACTCAGATTAAAGTTCTGGAGGCAGGCGCTCCTCTTGCCTATGATCGCAATTATATGAAATTATTATTAAGAGAATCGCACCTTCACGTAAGACTCGATTTAAACTCCGGGAAAGCAAAAGCCAAAGGCTGGGGAACTGACCTTTCAACTGATTATGTATTGTTTAATTCTGTTTATACAACATAGTTCGTTTCATGATAAATATTTAGATTTGTAATTTCAAATTATATTTAACTTATGAAACCAAAAGAAGTTCTACTAAAGTGGATAGAGTATTTCAACAATTACGATATTGAAGGAATATCTGATCTTTATTCAGAAGATGCTGTAAATCATCAGATTCCCAAAGATATTGTTATTGGCAAACCTGCCATTAAAAACATGTTTGAAAGCGAATTTGCCACCGCAGATATGGTTTGTATTCCAGAAAATATTTTTGAGGATGGCCAATGGGCTATACTCGAATGGATAGATCCCAAAGGCCTCAGAGGTTGTGGCTTCTTTAAAATATTAAACGACAAAATAATTTTTCAGAGAGGATATTGGGATAAATTATCCTTTATGGAATTACAAAATAAAAGTAAATAACTGCTTCTCTTCTAATACAATTCTCAGTAAGTTATAGAGAAATGTTATTCTTTTATAAAAATTCTTTATAATTAATAATAATTTAACAAACCCTAAGGGATTTTATTACTTTTGTATTCAATATAAGGTTTTTATGTTTGAATCAAGATTCATAAATAGAGTTAAAAGGTTTTCCTTAAAAACGGAAAAGATATTTATTGATTCCATTAGGAGTTCAAGCCTTATAATTATTGCCTTATTGATTTTTATTTCCGGCTCAGGTATAAAATTAAGCATGCACTTTTGTCAACATCAACTTTACGATATAGGAATTCTGTCCAATGCTGAAAGTTGTATGTTAGATGGTAAGCATCAACATAATACCTGTTGTCAGGAAAAAGAAAAGAGTCATTCCTGTGAAGATGAAGATATAGTATTCAATAAAGTTGACAATTACCTTATTAGTTCTGTTAATTTTGATTTTCAATCATATTTAAATACTTTTTTCGCAGTTTATGAACTTCATACTGTAAGTGAATTTATAGTATTGAACTCAACCCTAAAAAACAAATATCTAGCAGATATATCCCCGCCGGATATTGCTACACTTCTGTCTAAATTACAGGCTTACCTCCTTTGATTTTTAATATAACTGATTACTGTTTGTAGTTGTAACCCGATGAATATACGGCTCTTGCAATTAAATGGTATGTTTTATTTTGCCCTTAGGGCATTAATATATGTTATATTAAAAAAATGCAAAAATGTTAAATAAGATTATTAAGTTTTTCCTTGAGAACAAGCTTGTAACAATAATATTACTATTGCTGTTTATTGGCTGGGGAATTATCAATTCACCATTTAACTGGGATTTAGGAATAATCCCAAATAATCCTGTTCCTGTGGATGCCATTCCCGATATCGGAGAAAACCAGCAGATAGTCTATACCGAATGGTCAGGAAGATCTCCTCAGGATATTGAAGATCAAATTTCCTATCCACTAACAACTGCGCTCTTGGGAATTCCTGGTGTTAAATCCATCAGAAGTAATTCAATATTTGGTTTATCAAGTATTTATATAATATTCGATGAGGATATTGAATTTTATTGGAGCAGAACACGTATTCTTGAGAAACTAAACTCTCTTCCGCAAGGAACTTTACCTAATGAAGTCTCTCCTGCCCTTGGACCTGATGCCACTGCACTTGGCCAAATATTTTGGTATACTATTGAGGGGCGCGACAAAAATGGAAACCCTGCCGGAGTCTGGGATCCACAAGAGTTAATGTCGATTCAGGATTTTTATGTA
>PKTA01000055.1 GCA_002869365.1 Marinilabiliales bacterium
CTAAGCAATATTATGCTATAATTTTATGGAAAAACCAAATATTTCATCTTCAGATCTGGCAAAATACAGAAACGATAAAGAGCTTGTTGAATTGACAAGTTTACAAATAAAAAAGGATTTTGCATTATTCGGACTTACTATTAACTATTCTGAAAATATGGATTATAGCTGGAAGGAAGTTTTCGATGAGTTGGAAATACAAATACGAAGATTATTAGAAATTAATTCAGCCAAAATACTTTCACTATTATATCAAATTGATATTCCCGAAAACAAAATTATTCAAAGGGCAGAGGAGCAAAAAGAGCGACAATTATCAGATGTAGTTTCAGAAATGATAATGGAAAGGTAGTTGAAAAAAGTGCTTACTCGCCTGTATTTTAAAAACCTAAACAAATAATTCATAAGTATTTAGTTCTAATTTTCGAAATATTTATTTATATTAGCAAGCGTTATTTCATTATAAATGAACCAATTGAGTAATTTAAAAAAATACGCTGTTTTATATGAGGAGTTGTATGCTATTGCAGAAACTCAAATTAAGACTTTGTTTTATGAAAATGATTTTTTTGGCGCCACACATGAGCAAGAACTAAATCAGATAAAAGCCAAACATAAACCGAAGAAACCAGGTTTTTTAGATGTATTGCACAAATACTATCTTATGACAACTCTGGGTTTGCATAAATTTTCTTTTATGCACTTTTTCAAAACAATTCTTCTTGTCATTATTATCAACCTGAGATATGGAAAGTTTAAAAAAGTTGTTAGTTTTTACAATGATATAATAAGCAGAGAAATAAACAGTTTACAGAATTTAATTCCTGAAATTGATTTAAACGGCAAAAAGCATCAAATTGTTAAAGTTATACTTGCCAATGTATTAACAACATTTATTTATTCTAATTTATTATTTCCAAGAAAAGTGCAGTTCAAACTGGAAAAATCCTTCTATATGGGATATTATATAGGTGTAAACTATATAATTTCAGATCAGATACTGGACTCATTGGAATATACAAAAAAAGAGAAGTTAGAATTTCACAATTTGGTTCAGAATGTATTATCGGATAGTGATTATTCACATTTCAGTAATGGCAGATTTTACGCTTTCATAAATAAAATAATAACTGATTGTAAATTGCGATTTCCCCTTGAGGAGAATGAGGAGTTTTACAAAATATTATTCTTGCTGGAGCAATCTCAGTTTGATGATTTGTGCTTCAATTATAAAAAAGGTCAAACAGATAAACTAATCAATAAAAGCAGTTTGGTAGCACTAAAAACTTTGTTTTCGCTAATTGCTGTAAACTTAAAATTAAGCAGAAATTTAGGTGATAATATTAACAAATCTATACTTTGGACATTATATTGTCAGATGACTGATGATATTAGAGATATTAATGAAGATACTGATAATAATATTCTTACTCTTTTTACTCTGGAGGAAGATAATCATAAGTTTAACCCTTATAAACTCTACATTTTTCTTACCAATAAATTTGCAAAAAAATACTATGCATCATGGATGTACAGCGATTTACTAAACATGCTTAACGATAGTGAAATACAAAGTGAAGTTAAGCAGGATGATCGTAAAATAAACATTTTTACTTATAAAATTCTTGGGCTTAAATTTGCATAAAAAAAGGCTGCTTTAAAAGCAGCCTGTACTGTATTATAAAAAAGGTACTATTTATTCTGACTTATATTATCCGTTTAGTGCCTCAGCACCTCCAACTATTTCAAGTATTTCATTAGTAATTGCTGCCTGACGAGCTTTATTATACTTAAGTTTAAGTTCTTTAAGTAATTCGTTTGCATTGTCGGTTGCCTGATGCATTGCTGTCATACGGGCACCATGCTCAGAAGCAAAACTATCAAGTATAGCTTTATAAAGTTGAATTTTTATTGTTTTGGGAATAATTTCTTCGAGGATTTCCTGCTTACTAGGCTCAAAAATAAAGTCTGCCTGATGGCTGGAAGCCTCCTCTTTTTCTTCACTTTCAACTAAAGGGAGAAACTGCTCATTAATAATAATTTGAGATGCGGCATTTTTAAACTGATTGTAAACAAGAATCATTTTATCGTATTCACCATCAGAAAATTGCTTCATTAAATTTTCTGCAATAGCAAGAACATTTTCAAATGTAAGTTCATCAAATATTTCATGATTAACATTACTAATAGTGTAGCCCTTTGATTTTAATAAGTCGGCTCCTTTACTACCAATACAAAATAAACTCACATTATTTTTTTCCAACTGTTGTTGAAAGTTGGTTTTTATTAATGATACAGTTTCTTTAACAATATTAGCATTAAAGGCTCCACAAAGCCCTCTGTTTGAAGTAATTGGAATTAGCAACACCTTTTCATCACCTTTGTAGGTTCCATAAACACTATCGCTGGAACCATCGAGGCTGGAAGAAAGATTTTGCATTATCTCTTTTAGTTTAGAAGCGTAAGGGCGCATAGTAATTATGGCATTCTGTGCTTTTCTCAACTTAGATGCAGCCACCATTTTCATGGCGCTGGTAATCTGCATTGTAGATTGTACCGAACTAATACGTGTCCTTACTTCTTTTAAATTGGCCATATTAATTAAATATGATTATGCTTTATACTTACTAGCTACATCTGCAGCTGCTTTTTCTAATGATTGAGTAATTTCATCATTCAGTGTACCTTGTCCTAACTGATTTACAACATTAGGATAGTATTGCTCAAGATGATGCAGGAATTCTGTTTGGAAGTCCCCTACTCTTTCAACAGGTACATTTTTAATAAGATTTTTTGTTCCGCAATAAATTATGGCTATCTGATTACCAACGCTCATTGGTGAATACTGAGCTTGCTTAAGGATTTCCACATTACGTTTTCCTTTTTCCAAAACAGCCATAGTTGCGGCGTCGAGGTCGGAACCAAATTTGGCAAAGGCCTCAAGTTCACGATATTGTGCCTGGTCGAGTTTAAGCGTACCGGCAATTTTTTTCATTGATTTTACCTGAGCATTACCACCCACTCTCGAAACAGAAATTCCAACGTTAATTGCAGGGCGAATACCTGAGTTAAACAAATCCGACTCAAGGAAAATCTGTCCGTCGGTAATTGAAATAACATTAGTAGGAATATATGCAGAAACGTCACCTGCCTGAGTTTCGATAATTGGAAGAGCGGTAAGTGATCCACCACCTTTAACTTTATCTTTAAGAACTTCCGGAAGGTCGTTCATGTTCTTGGCAATTTCGTCAACATTAATAATTTTGGCAGCACGTTCCAACAAACGAGAATGCAAATAGAATACATCTCCTGGGAATGCTTCACGTCCCGGTGGGCGACGTAATAATAGGGATACCTCGCGGTAAGCTACGGCCTGTTTTGAAAGGTCGTCGTAAATTACCAATGCAGGACGTCCAGTATCGCGAAAATATTCTCCGATGGCAGCACCTGCGAAAGGAGCATAAAACTGCATTGCTGCAGGATCGGATGCGGTGGCATTAACAACAACTGTATAAGCCATAGCACCATTCTTTTCAAGTGTTTGAACTATGTTTGCTACTGTTGATCCTTTCTGACCTGAAGCAACATAAATACAAATTACCGGTTCGCCTTTTTCGTAAAATTCTTTCTGATTTATTATCGTATCGATTGCAATGGCAGTTTTTCCCGTTTGACGGTCACCAATAATCAACTCACGCTGACCACGACCAATCGGAATCATTGCATCAATGGGCTTAATTCCTGTTTGAAGAGGTTCATTAACAGGCTGACGGAAAATTACACCAGGGGCTTTTCTTTCCAAAGGCATTTCAAAAAGTTCTCCTTCAATTTTCCCTTTACCATCAATTGGTTCTCCAAGAGTATTAATAACACGACCAAGAAGTTTTTCACCTACATTGATAGATGCAATTTTGCCGGTACGCTTTACTTTATCACCTTCGTTGATATCTTCAACAGGGCCTAAAAGTACAATACCCACATTATCTTCTTCAAGGTTAAGTACAATACCTTTTAAACCGGTTTTTTCAAACTCAACCAATTCTCCTGCTTCAACATTTGATAGGCCGTAAACACGTGCTATACCATCGCCTATTTGTAATACAGATCCAATTTCCTCCAAAACTACTGAAGAATCGAATCCTGCAAGTTCTTTACGCAAAATGGCTGATACTTCAGCTGGTTTAATGTCTGCCATATTAATTATCTTTTCTTATTAGTATTTCTTTATAAATAGGTTTTTCGAAAATTCTTTTCGCATGCGCTTTAATTGTGTTTTTACGCTTGCATCGTATTGATAGTCTTCAAGATTAACTATATAACCACCTATTAGTTCATCATCAATAAGTTCCTGAAGTTCAATATTTTTATTAGTAATTTTTTCTAATGTTTTAAGTACCCCGTCTTTAACTTCCTTGTCGGATTTATAAGCAGTGGTAAAAGTAACATCAACAATATTTTTATGCTCTTTATAAATGCTATTAAAGGCTTTTGAAATATAAGGTATATATTTTTCGCGGCCTTTACGGGCTATTAGTAAAATAAATTTAAGACTTAATTCCTCAAGTTTACCTGCAAAAATTTTATCAAGCACTCTGGTTTTCTTATGTGCATCAATAACAGGATTATTTAATAAAAGTCTTAATTCTTTATTTTCGTCAATAACCTCTTCAACGAGTATCATATCTTTAGAAACATTTTCAAGAATATTTCCTTCCAACGCCAACTCGAATAATGCCTGTGCATACCTTTTTGCTAATAAAGTTACTCTCATTATAATTCTTTATTAGTTTAAATTAGTTTCTTTCAAAAGGGTTTGAACATATTCCTTTTGTTTTGCTTTATCCTTAAACTCTTCTCTGAGTACTTTTTCATCAATAGTAATCGCCTGATCTGCGATAATATTTTTAATTTCCACTATTGCTGCTTTTTTCTCATGTTCAATTCTTTCTTTGGCGCTTTCAACAATATTAGAGGCTTCCTGACTAGCTTGCAATTTGGCATCATCAATAATCCGATCTTTAATCTTACGACCTTCTCTTAATATTGCATCCCTTTCTTCCTTGGCTTCTTTTAAAAGTTGCTCATTATCGAGTTTAAGGTTTTTCATTTCTTCATGAGCTTTTTCAGCAGCACGCAAAGAATTATCAATTCCTTCTTCTCTTTCCTTAAGGGCTTCCATTATTGGCTTCCATGCATACTTTTTAAGCACAAAAAGTACAATTAGCAATGCAATTGTCATCCAAATAATGAGACCAAAACCGGGATTTATAAGTGACATATATCTAAATTTTAATTTTTAATTTTTAATTATCCGGTAAGATACAGCCAATCGCTATATCTTACCGGTAATTTTGTTGTTTATAAGAATACAATTAATAAACAAACAACAATTGCAAAGAATGCAACACCTTCAATCAGCGCTGCTGCAACAATCATATTCGAACGAATATCACCTACAGCTTCAGGCTGACGAGCAATTGCTTCAACTGCACCGCGACCAATTTGTCCGATGCCAATACCAGCGCCAATTGCAGCAATACCTGCACCAACACCTGCTCCTAATTTTGCATAAGGGGCAAGATCAGCGGCTACCTGGAGTAAAATTGCTAAAAGATCCATAATTTTTATTATTTTTATTATTAATATTAATGGAATTCAAATTTATTAATGATGTTCTTCTGTTGCCATACCGAAGTATAATGCCGACAACAATGTAAAAACATATGCCTGGATAAATGCTACCAAAAGTTCAAGGAAATACATGAAAATAGAAAATCCCACAGAAACTATTGATACACCATAACCTAGTCCTTCTGCTATTTGTCCGAAGATAAATATCAAACTTACGAAACCTAAAATTATGATATGTCCTGCACTAATGTTTGCAAACAAACGAACCATAAGTACAAAAGGCTTTGTAAACACACCCATTAGTTCAACAACAGGCATAAGTGGAACAGGTAATTTTAACCACCAAGGAACTCCGGGTGCATTAAAAATATGTGTCCAGTATGCTTTATTACCACTGAAGGTTGTTATAATGAAAACAAATAAAGCCATAACTCCTGTTACTCCAATATTTCCTGTAACATTTGCTCCGCCCGGAAATAGTGGAATAATTCCTAGCAGGTTGTTGAGTAATATAAAAAAGAAAATAGTGAGAAGAAATGGTAGATATCTTTCATATTTTTTTTCTCCGATTGATGCTTTTGCTACATCATCTCTGATAAATATAATGATAGGCTCAATAAACGACTGTAAGCCTTTTGGAGCCTGGCCTTTACGTTTTTTGTAAGTGTTTGCTACGCTGATGAATACTATCATCATTATTATCATACTGAGGAAAATTGCAAGAACATTTTTAGTTATTGATATGTCTAAATCCGGTCTTACTTCATGTCCTTCTGCATCTAATCTTACAAGTTTCCCTGAATTAAAATCTTTGTGTGACACAAAGTATCCTTTGTATGCTTCATGACCATGATGCAATTTGCCTGACATAAAAACCAACCATTCTCCCTGGTCGTAAAGAATAACCGGAAGTGGAATGCTTACATGTGTCTCTCCAAGAGAAATTATGTGCCATTCGTATGCATCGGTGATGTGTTCAATTATCATATCACCGGCACGGAATTCTGCTTCCTCAACTTCTTCTTCCCAATCTTCATTAGCTTCATTGCTATGATGTTGGGCTAACAAAACAGTGCTTGTAGCGAACATCATCAACAGTAAAATTACCGAAAGCCTAAGTGCTTTTATTATACCTGATATTTTATTCATCCAAAAAGGCAAATATGTGGTTAAAATGTGTGCAATTTTACGAATAATTAACGATATACAAAAGCCTTTTTTATATTTATTTATAAAGCCTTTATCTTCCTCATTATCTGTTTATTAATATGCTTTTTTTAGTAATTACTAAAAATGATAATTTTCAGGTTTTGTCATTATTTAGGTATAAACTGTCTTTTTTAAACTAATGGATCCGTGGTTTTTAATTAAATGATAAGAATTAAAATATGTTCACTACTTGAATTCTGCAATTTTATTTTGTATATTCACGCTTTGCATAACAATACAAATTCGCCATGCAAAAGTTATAACATTAAAAATTTACTAATATGAAAAAGTTCTATTTATTCTTTCTTTACATTTCCGTTTTTTCATTTTTAATTTCATGTTCTGATTTAAACAAAAAGAAATTTGATTTGGCTGAAGAAACTTTAGCCATTGAGCAAATTTTAGAAAAATATATTATTGCGAATGAAACTCAGGACATAGAGCTAATAGAACACATCTGGTCGCCAACAAGCGACATAATATTGTACGGAACCGACTCTCATGAAAGGCTAATGGGATGGACAAATATTAGAAAGGCTGTTAAATCACAATTTTCGCAAATAGAAGAAACATATATTGCAGCTTCCGATCAATTTATCAAAATATCTAAAGATGGCATAACCGCCTGGTTTGCTGAGAGTTTACAATATAACTTTATGTATAATGGAGAGGCCAAAAAATATGAAGGCTTGAGGTTTACAGGTGTTCTTGTTAAAAGTGAAGATGGCTGGAAAATTGTTCAGGCACATCTTTCGGTACCAGCAAGTGTTGGAGTTGGAAACTAGTTGTTACTTATAAAATAGAAACCACCCTATACCTTTTATTGAGATAAAATAGTTTATTGTTTGTCAATCTAATTGTTTATTTACCCTAAATAATTCTAATTAATATTTTTTAGGTATTAAAGGCAAATATTTGTTATCTCAAAATTATATCTTTGCAGCCAAAATAAATTTAACAATATGAAACGACTGCTATTTCTTACATTTATTATTGCTTTATTCACAGCATGTGAAAATCCGAAACAGGATAATAAAAAAGAAACAACCACTGCTGATACCATTGAAAAAAATGATACACCTGTAGCCATGGAAGACGAAGAATCCTGGATAGGTTCGAAACCAATGGAAACTGTTAAAATTGATACGGCAGTAAATAAAAACAGTGCTTTAAAGATACGACCTAAGACTAAAAAAACTCCAGAACAAATAAAGCGTGACGATGAGATAAGGGATGCCAGAATAGCTTTTAAGAGAGGAGTTGACGCATATAATTCGAAGAAGAATGATGAAGCAATTCAAGCCTTTAAACAAACCTTAATGTATGATGCTGAAAATGCCTTGGCAAATTACAATTTGGGTAAAATTTATTATGAAACAGGACAAAAAGAGTTAGCCCTGAAGTATTATCAGGATGCAGAAAATTTAAATCCCAAAGATTCAAATTCTGTTGTTGCCATAGGCTTAATATATTTTGAAAAAGGGATGTTTGATATGTCGGAAGAGTATTTTAACAAGGCAGTGGAGATGGCTCCGGGTTACGGACTTGCATATTACGACAGAGGGACATTATATGGCCAGCAAAAACGATATGATGAATCTCTTGCCGACTTAAAAAAGGCTGCAATTTATAGCCCTGAGGATTCAAGAGTTTATATGAATATGGGGTTAGCATATTTCTTTAAGAAAGATATGGATTCGGCTTGTAAGAACTGGAATAAGGCAGCATCGATGGGTAATTCTGAGGCACAAAAAGCTATTGGAATTTACTGCAAAAAAAATCCCGCCAAATAAATTAGCGGGATTTAATATTTTCGAAATCGGCTTTTACTCAGCCAATATTAGAATCTTATTTTTTAATACTTCAATTATTCCTCCATTTATTTCGAAAAACTCCTCTCCGGAGGCTTTTTTAACTTTTACTTTCCCTTTTTTCAGGGCAGATATTAACGGAGCGTGATTGTTTAGAATCTCAAAAGATCCATCAATACCAGGTAACTGAACCAAATCAGCATCACCATTGTAAATTGTTTTATCGGGAGTAATAATCTCAAGTATCATTATAAATATTATTTATTTAGTAGGAGAATTACTTACTTTCAGCAATTAATCGTTTTCCTTTTTCGATAGCCTCATCAATAGTTCCAACAAGGTTAAACGCAGCTTCCGGATACTCATCAACTTCTCCATCTAAAATCATATTGAAACCTTTGATTGTATCTTCAATTGAAACAATAGTTCCTTTTAAACCTGTAAACTGTTCTGCTACATGGAAAGGCTGTGAAAGGAAACGTGCCACCCTTCTTGCGCGGTGAACAACAATTTTATATTCCTCAGAAAGTTCATCCATACCAAGAATAGCAATAATATCCTGAAGTTCTTTATAACGTTGTAGGATATTTTTCACTCTTTCGGCAGTATTATAATGCTCTTCACCAACTACATCAACAGTTAAAATTCTGGAAATTGAATCCAAAGGATCCACAGCAGGATAAATACCTAACTCAGCAATTTTACGACTTAATACTGTTGTAGCATCAAGGTGAGTAAATGTAGTTGCCGGTGCAGGGTCGGTCAAGTCATCAGCAGGCACATAAACAGCTTGCACTGAAGTAATAGAACCGCGTTTTGTGGAAGTAATTCTTTCCTGCATAATACCCATTTCTGTAGCAAGTGTAGGTTGATAACCCACAGCTGAAGGCATACGCCCTAAAAGTGCAGATACTTCAGAACCTGCCTGAGTAAAACGGAAAATATTATCGATGAAGAACAATATATCACGTCCACCTGATTTCTCATCACCATCGCGGAAATACTCAGCAAGAGTAAGACCTGACAATGCAACACGCGCACGTGCTCCTGGTGGTTCGTTCATCTGTCCGAAAACAAGAGTGGCCTGTGATTCGATAAGTTCTTTTCTGTCAACTTTCGACAGATCCCAACCTCCTTTGGCCATATCTTCTTCAAACTCTTTACCATATTTTATAACTCCCGATTCAATCATTTCACGAAGCAGGTCGTTACCTTCACGGGTACGCTCTCCAACACCTCCAAATACTGAAAGTCCTGCATAGGATTTAGCAATATTGTTGATAAGCTCCATGATAATTACGGTTTTACCAACTCCTGCTCCTCCAAACAATCCAATCTTACCTCCCTTTGAATAAGGCTCGATAAGGTCGATAACCTTAATACCAGTATAAAGAACTTCTGATGAAGTACTTAAATTTTCAAATAATGGTGGTTCACGATGAATTGAATATGATGTTTTCGACTTTATTTCACCAAGGCCATCAATTGGTTTTCCAATTACATTAAAAAGTCTTCCTTTTATTTCTTCACCTGTTGGCATAGAAATAGGTTGACCAAGATTTACCACTTTTGTACCTCTGCTGAGTCCATCAGTTGAATCCATTGCAATTGTACGAACAGTGTTTTCACCAATCGCTTGCGCGGTTTCCAAAATTAAGGTCTCACCATTTTCTCTTGTAATCTCAAGCGCATCGTGTAAGTTTGGGATGTCAGCTTCGTTCTCGAAAACTACATCTACTACAGGGCCAATAACCTGTGCAATATGTCCAATACTTTTTTTATTCATAAATATTATGATTTATCGGAAATTTAGTGTCGGCAAATATAATAATTAAACTTAATAGAAAAATAGAAATGTAAGCTTTTTACATATTAATTGTAATTTACTCATAATCTGATATATATAACAATAATGTTGATGAAATACTCAGTAATTCCAAAGTAAATTAGTAGTGTAATATTTCTCTTAATTTAAATCGAAAAGCCAAGTGTGTGAAATGATTAATATGATGATGGGATTAAATTTTCAATCATTTTTGATGAATTATTAATCAAATTTTAAACCTATAGGCTCTTAAACCAACTAATTGGATAATTATTTTTTTGAACAGAATTTAATTATTCAGGAGTTTATTAAATAATTTCCGGGTAAATAACATAATATCAACCATATATATTAACTTTAAATTGTTAATTGGTATTTTATTTAAGATTAGTTTAAGAATAAAAACATATTATTTTTATTGTTTGGAATGAACTATGAATTTGTTTAGGCAGGCTTAGCCTAAGCATCTGGTTTGTTTGCATTGAATAAAATTGATTTATTAAGAATAATTTTATTGTTCTCAATCATCATAATCGAAAATTATATACAGATGAAAAAAATTTATTTGTCGATTCTTATCTTCCTTACCACTTTTACCATTGGATATTCTCAAATTTTTAATGAGGCAAAAACAAACCTTAATGGTGTAATGGAGCCTGTTGGCGGATGGATAGATGCAGGACATAATGATGTTTTGGATGTAATATTGATGGGCAATAATTATGTAAATAATAATCAAAGAATTGTATCGCAACTGGCAAAAAATAATTTTAATAAAGAATTCATTAAAGTAAGTAATAAATTTCCGCCACTTCACAGAGGCGCTTCTGCTGTTGGCGACTTTGATAATGATGGAGATGGAGATATTATTATGACCGGCATATCAGAGGCCAATCAATTGATAATAAAGCTTTATCGTAATGACGGCCCTTTTCATTTTACCGCAATTAAAGATTATTTTACACCGGTAAGTGATGGCTCTATCGATTGGGGAGATTTCGACAATGATGAAGATTTGGATTTGATAATAACCGGTAAGGAATTTAACAATAAACTCTCCACAAGGATTTACAGAAACGACAGAGGTATATTCAGCGAAATGGATTTTGGTATTCCGGGTGTTTATGAAGGTTCAGTTGATTGGGGCGATTTTGATAAAGACGGCGATTTGGATATACTTATTACAGGTAATTCGGGGGGAGAACCTTACACCGCCATATTCAAATATGAAAATGGGAGATATGTAAAACTCGCACAAACAATGGTTCAATTATGGGAGAGCGAAGCCAAGTGGGGCGATTTAAACAATGATGGTAATCTTGACTTTTTTATTAGCGGAGCCGATAAAAATGGATATCCTGTAACTTTTGCCTACGAAAATAAATCAAATACAGTTTTCAGAGCAGTTCCGTTAAATGTACGTCCACTTAAACGCGCAAGTGTCGATCTTGGCGATTTTGATTTGGATGGCGATTTAGATGTTTTAATGTCGGGAGAATCTCTGGAAAGATCATACACTCTTGTTTATAGAAATAATCTTGGGTTTAGTTTTGAAGATATGGTAGCCGGTCTGCCGGGAGTTGCTAATGGCTTGGCTCAGTGGGGCGATTATGACAAGGATGGCGATTTGGATATCCTTTTAGCAGGAATTACTATTTGCTACGATTTTATTGGAACTGTTTATACAAATTCCATCGATCCACCCCTTAAACCCACGGATAATCAATTATTTGTCGATACTTTTGAACCTGAAAGATGTGGTCCTTATTATTATTATGTGTTTTCTTCATGCTATTGCGACCCCGATGGCGATGGTTCAAATATTGCCTATCATATGTATATAAGCAACATACATAAACAGTATAAATCCTACGAACTTAATTATAAGTTCAACGGTTTATTAATTAAGTCTGTACCCAATTGGGGTAATGCCGACAGGGGCTATCGCACATCTAATGCTTTTGAAACCAAAGAGGAGGCAGAGGCAGCAAGATATCAGGTTATTGAATCTTATAAATCGGAAAATTACAATGTTCACTTTATAAATTGGTAATAATCCTTAGTATTATTTTTTAGGCATCCAACTTATCTCTTAAGGATCTGAATCCATTTCCAAGAATTTCATTGCTATTCAAAACAGTAACAAATGCTTCCGGATCAATATGACGGATAAAATCCTGTAACATAGTCATTTCACGACGGTTTACAACAACAAAGGCAATTGATTTTTCTGTACCTGTGAACATACCCTCCCCTTTTAGGAAAGTTCCTCCCCTGTTCAAATCACCAACGATTTTATCACGAATTTCTTTATGATGTTCAGATACAATAAACAGTACTTTATCGTAATTCATACCTTCCAGAATAATATCAACCACTTTACCTGTTATAAAAATTACTATAAGCGAGTATAATGGGATTTTCCAATCCTTAAAAACTATCAAACCAATAATTACAATTGCTGAATCTATAATTATCAGTAGTTGACCAACAGGAAGTTTAGTGTATTTGCTAATCATCATGGCAACAATATCGGTTCCACCTGAAGTGGCTCTTGACTTAAAAATTAATCCTAATCCAATACCAATAAGTAAACCCCCAAATATTGAAGAAAGTAAAGCATCACCAACAACAAGAGGTTCGGAACCATAAAAATATGTTATGGTATCCATAAATATTGCTGTTGCCGAAAATCCAACTACAGTTTTTACACCAAAACGAGGACCTAATATTTTAATACCCAGTATTGTAAGAGGTATGTCGAAAGCTAATGCCATTAGTCCCACAGGAGTTCCAAATATATAATGAAGGACAATAGAAATACCATAAACACCTCCGGGAACTATTTTATATGGTGTTATAAAAAGAACAAAACCGGAAGCCATAATAAAAGCACCCACAATAATTAAACTGTAACTCTTAATCCATTTCCAGCTGAACAGTTTATCTTTTTGAATTAAAGTCATGATAGTCAGATATTTAAAATGTAATTTATTATATGTATTTATGCCGTTTTAAAAAGCGCGCAAAAGTAATTTAATTTCCAATCGATTAACAAAAAATATATTATTTTTGCGACCTGATTTTTCGAGTTTGCATCTGCCTTTAGGCACACAAGACTCAAAAATATATTGGCCCCATAGTTCAAGGGATAGAATGGAAGTTTCCTAAACTTTAGATACAGGTTCGAGTCCTGTTGGGGCTACAACTAAAAAGTCTAAACATATATTATAGAGATGTTTAGACTTTTTCTATTTATTAGTCAGAATATAATAGATTATTGCTGTACAATTTTCTTCACTTCACTTCTATATTGCGATGCTGTTTTTCCAGTAATTTCTTTAAAAAATTTATTGAAATGTGAAAAGTTGTTGAATCCTGCCTCAAAACAAATGTCGGCAACACTATTATTGCTTTCTGAAAGAAGTTTTGTAGCATGAACTACCCTGTATTCATTCACCATCTTTGTAAATGTTTTTCCGGTTGATTTTTTAAAATAACGACAAAATGCGGGAACCGTCATATTGGCTTCGTCTGCAATCTCTTCAAGAGGTATATGTCTTACAAAGTTGCTATTAATATATTTAAAAATATGATCAATTTTATTATTGTCCTGTTGGGTGGTTTCAAAGGAATAGCCGTCTGCATTCAATAGTGTGTATTCTTTCGAATTGGCAAGATCATTTAGGATTTCTAATAATAAATGTATTCTTTCAAAACTTTCGGAGTTGTTTAACTTTTTCATTTTTGCTCCGACTTTTTTCTTTGTGTCAGAATTAAATTTAATCCCCTTTTTGGCTCTATCAAAAAGATTACGAATTTCTTTCATTTCTGGAAGCTCGAAAAATCCTCTACCCAAAAACTCTGGTTTAAATTGTACAATAGTTTCCGACCCTCTAACTGTTAAACGATCGCTGAAACCATTATGTGGTAAATTAGAGCCCAGCATTAATAATTGACTATCGTTAAAATAAGATAGATGATTGCCAATATGTACTTTCCCTTTGCCCTTGTCAACATATACAAGTTCAATTTCTGGATGAATGTGCCAACTTGCCTGAATAATCTCCTTACGTTCGGAATGTTGACGTACCTTAACTGATGAACCAAACCCTGGATCAATTTTTTCTATGTATGGTTTTTGTACCATAATGATTTATTTTGTTGTTCAAATATACTCCTAATTATTTTCTTAAAGTATAATATATTAACCTATAACTATTCTATTTTACCCCTAATATAAATTAGAGGGTAAATGAGGGTTAATATAGTTAATATATTGGTTAATTTAGATGCATTCTAAACAAGGTTTTACTTCTATTTTTGCCTCATATTTTTTAACTAATAAAAATGTAAAACATGAAAAGAATTATTAAAAGAAGTTTATTTATTTTATTGATGATAATTACTTTTAAAACATATTCCAATATAACCGATTCTATCATCATAAGAACTTATAGTAACAGTGAAATTGTTACAGTTGATAGGTTGAGAGTTGGTACATCACTAAAAATTAAAGATGACAATGGAATAATATTACATAGAAAAGAGATAAGCGATTCGACTATGTATACAAAAAGTTTTGAATTAAGTAATTTACCAAATAATACTTACTATTTGGAAATCGAAAATGTGAATGAAATCAAGATTATTCCATTGGTTGTAAACAATGAGTATGTTAAATATCTAAGATCTGATGAGAGAACTATCAGCAAGCCTAACGTACAAGTTAATGGTAAAATGGTTCATGTTAATCAGAATTCAACTGAAGAGCAAGATTTTCATATTATTATTTATTATGAAGATCAAAACATTGCTTTTGAGGAAAAGATGAGGAATTCCAAAAATTTTAGCAGAAGCTATGATTTTACTGGTAGTTTATATGGTGATTATACTATAGAATTGATCACTGAAGGAAGAACTTATAATAACAAGATACATATTACTGATTAGAAAACTTAACAAAAATAACATGATTAACTTAGGTGCCGGGGTTTTTACCTCGGCATTTTTTTGTTATAAATCAAAATGTTTGATATGCTTTTTTAATTGAAATGATTATCTGTTAATTTGGTACTCATACATAATGGTAATAGAAAAATTCGCCTCGCATTGGAACTACAAAAACAGTATAAAGTGTGAGGATTGAGTAGTAAGATGGCTCATTACTCACACTTAAACTCGACTAAAACTCATATCCAGACCAAAATAAAAACCAGCAAATCAAGAGAAAAGATATATTTGCTTAATAATTATATAGTTCAAACACACTATAAAAATCAATATGCGGAAAATTATCGCTATTTCTCTCCTGGCAACATTAGTAACATTTTCATCTTGTAAAAAAGATGATAAAGTATTGCCCGACCTAAAAATGTCAAACTTTCTGTTCCAAAAAGTCTATAATACAGGATTACAGCATGATGTTTATTTGAACGCTAATGGAGTAGTTCTTTCAGGAAGAGTTCCTTACGAAGCAGATATCACCCAATTAATAGCAAACTTTAATTTTATAGGTTCGGAAGTTAGAATTGGAGACAAAATTCAAACTAGCAATATTACAATAAATGATTTCTCTGAACCAATTACTTATACTGTTTATGGTGATGATGGGGCGACAAAAGATTATACTGTTGATGTAACTTGGTTTACCGGATTGCCAATAATATCTATTACCACAGAAAATGGCGAAGAGATAAATTCAAGAGATGATTATGTTAATGGTTTTGTCACAATAAATGGAGGTAGAATATTTGATGATGGTAGCGGTGAAATGAAAATTAAGGGGAGAGGTCATTCTACATGGTATGTGCATCCAAAAAAACCATATCAACTAAAATTCAATGAAAAATCTGAAGTTTTGGGAATGCCCGAAGATAAGAAGTGGATTTTTTTGGCAGAGCATTCAGATAAAACACTAATGAGAAATAGTTTAGCTTTTGAAATGGGATATATAAGTAAGTTGGAATGGACACCAGCACACCATTATAGTGAAGTGTTTATAAATGATGAATATAATGGAACTTACAACATTACTCAAAAAGTTGAGGCCAGTGAAAATAGAGTAAATATAGGAGCTAGTGGTTTCCTCTGCGAAATAGATACTCCTGACCATTTAGAAGAAGGAGATATTTACTTTAACTCCACACAGTTTACTGTGCAGATAAAAGCACCCGAAATAACTTTCGAAAGTCAGGAATACAATTATATTAAAAACCATATCATTGAGTTTGAAAATATTCTTTACTCAAGTAATTTTAAACATCCACAAAATGGATACAGAAAATATATTGATGTTGAAACTTTTGTTGATTGGTATCTGATAAATGAGATTGCAAAAAATGTGGATTCAAAAGACTATTCCAGCATGTAT
The DNA here is from genome assembly GCA_002869365.1 of Marinilabiliales bacterium. GTDB lineage: Bacteria > Bacteroidota > Bacteroidia > Bacteroidales > F082 > BM524. The sequence goes on from PKTA01000055.1 coordinate 16,850, forward strand.
TTTTACCATGTCCCGGGACTGAAAATAAAAATGGTACCTTTATGGGATTTTGATCTGGGTTTCGGTAATGTTGACTATGCTGATAGCCAGTATCCGGATGGTTTCTGGGTAAAAGACCATAGGTGGTTTAGTCGCTTATTTGAAGATCCTTATTTCGTAAACCAGGTTAAAACCCGTTTTAATTACTTTAAAAGTAATCAGGACTATTTCATTCAATTTATTGATGAAAAGACTGAATATCTAAAATATGCTCAGAAAGAAAATGATAAAAAATGGGATGTGTTTGGCAATTATATTTGGCCTAATCCTGTGGTTTATGAAACACATGAAGAAGAAGTAAATTATCTTAAAAATTGGTTTGTAAACAGAATGAATTTGCTGGATGAAGCGTTTAACGCTATGTAAATTTCAGACTACTAGTTTTCTACAAAATTTAGCATAGCCTGCTGCTTCGCCAAATATCACAAACAACTACTCGTCAATATAATACAGATTACTAAAACAGATTTGCCGCTCTAATATTTAATATTAACTCCTCCTGTTTCCATATTATAAATTGCTCCAACAATTTTAATTTCGCCATTTTCCTCCATAGACTTCAGAATTGGACTCTTGGCTCTTATTTCAGCAATTGTATTTATAACATTTTGTTCACACACCGCATGAATATAATCCTCATTTTTTGAGGATTTTTCGCCATCAAAATCATCTAAATTGTCTATTGCAGGTTTTATATTTGAAAGCAAATGTGTAATATTTCCCAACTTAACATCGTCGATTGCCGACTTAATAGCTCCACAATGCTCATGTCCTAGAACCAGAATTAATTTTGAGCCCGCCACCTTGCAAGCATATTCCATACTTCCCAGAATATCAGTGTTAGCAAAATTACCTGCTACTCTTGCTACAAAAATGTCACCGATTCCTTCATCGAGAACATTTTCTACCGGCACACGGCTATCTATGCATGACAGAACAATTGCTTTAGGATATTGATTATAAGTACTTTTTCTTACCATTGCAGGATAGTCTCTGGGTGTAATATCGTTATTCATAAAGCGCTTATTACCTTCCGTAAAACTCTTGATTACAATGTCTGGTGTTAATGCAGATTGTTCCTCTGATGTAAGAACGTTTTCCACAAGTGGAGTAGTTTTTGGAGTTTCAGATTTACTGCTTTTTTGTTTGTCAATTTGACATCCGAACGTGCTAACTAACAGCACAATAATTAATGTGTAATAGCTTGATTTCTTCATTTCTAGTAAATTTAAATTAAATAGTAAGATAAAATTAGTAAAAATTTAAGCGCTCCAACTAATCATTGCTTATACATCAGTTCAAAGTTTAAATTAAAGAACAATTTTGGCCATAAATAGCCCAATACATGGACTGTAGCGCATGTATGTTAAATAAGAGTTAAAATAATTTTTGTGCCAGATAAA
>PKTA01000212.1 GCA_002869365.1 Marinilabiliales bacterium
CAAATATAATTTATTATGAACCAGTACGAAACCGTTTTCATTTTAACTCCCGTTTTGTCTGATGAGCAGACAAAGGAAGCGGTAAAAAAGTTTGAGGACCTCATCACCAGCAATGGCGGCGAGATGGTCCATCAGGAAAATTGGGGAATGCGCAAATTTGCCTACCCAATCCAAAAGAAATCATCAGGTTTCTATCATTTGTTTGAATACAGAAATGATGGACAACTTATTGCTGATTTGGAAGTTCAATTGAAACGCGACGAACGTGTTATGCGTTTCCTAACCGTGAAACTCGATAAACATGCAGTAATTTATAACGAGAAAAAACGCGCTAAGAAAAAAGAAGCTGCTACTGCAAAAACCGACGAGCAGGCTTAGTACTAATTTTTAAAAAATAAAATCATGGCACAAGGAAACACAGATATTAGATATTTAACTCCCATAGCAGTAGACACTAAGAAGAAAAAATACTGCCGTTTTAAGAAATTACGCATCAAATATATCGATTATAAAGATGCTAACTTCCTGTTGAAATTTGTTAACGAGCAAGGTAAACTTTTACCACGCCGTATTACAGGTACTTCAACAAAATACCAGAAAAAAGTGGCACAAGCAGTGAAAAGAGCACGTCACCTTGCGTTGATGCCATATGTAGCTGATTTATTAAAATAAAAGGAGGGTAAGAAATGGAAGTAATTTTAAAGAAAGATATTACAGGCGTTGGTTATTTAAACGACCTGATAACAGTAAAAGATGGTTTTGGAAGAAATTACCTTATCCCACAGGGTTTGGCAGTTATCGCTACAGAATCAGCAAAGAAGCAACTTGCTGAACTTAAAAAACAGCAGTCATTTAAAGAGGAAAAAATTAAAAATGAAGCCCTGGAAATTTCAGGCGCTTTGGAAGGTTTGGAACTCAAAATTGCTGTTAAAGCAGGTACATCCGGAAAAGTTTTTGGCTCGGTAAACAATGTAATGATTGCCAATGCCATTAAAGAACAGAAAAATATGGAAATCGATCGTAAGAAAATTATCCTCGACGAAAGCCATATTAAAGAAGTAGGTAAATATAAAGCTACGATCCGTCTTCATAAAGAAGTTATCGTTGAAGTTGATCTCGATGTAGTAGCTGAATAAGCATAAAAAATACTTATATTTGGAACCCTGTTTTGCTCGCAAGACAGGGTTTTTTTGTGAAACTCACTTTTTAAATTGCTTTGCAATTTGAAAAGTGTTAGTTGAACAATCCGTCCACCGACGAATGGCGAAGTATATTTTAGTTCTTGATTAATTTAGAAGCACATGCTCTCAAAACAAAAAATAAAATTCCTCAACTCGCTTAAAATGGCGAAGCATCGCAATACGCATAAGTTGTTTATTGCCGAGGGAAATATCAATGTGAGAGATTTTATCCGCTATGGCATGAAACCCGCCGAGTTGTATGTTACCGAAAGATGGATAGAAAGAAATCCTGAACAAATAGAAGGAGTAGATTATGTTGAAGTTAGCAGTGATGAACTGAAGAAAGTTACCGCACTTAAAAACCCTTCGGAAGTGCTGGCTGTTTTTGCAATGCCCGAAACAAATACCGATTTTAATGTCACTAACGATGAACTAACCCTTGTCCTCGACGACATAAAAGATCCGGGGAATTTTGGAACTATTATCCGCTCCGCCGACTGGTTCGGAGTGAGAAATATTATTTGCTCCACCGAAACCGTAGATGCTTATAACCCGAAAGTTGTGCAGGCCAGTATGGGCTCGATTGCCAGAGTTTCTGTTTCTTATACCGATCTGCCTGAATGGCTTGCCGCGCATAAAGGAATAAACATTTTTGGTGCTGTTTTAGATGGAAAACCATTGAAAGAAGCAGTGCAAGCCGGTAAAGGAATACTTATTATCGGCAGTGAAGCCCATGGAATAGGAGAGGAGGTGATGGAGTTTGTAAATAATCCTGTTACCATACCTCATGGACGAGGAGGCGGCGCCGAGAGTTTAAATGCTTCTATTGCAACGGCGATTTTGTTGTATGCTTTTGTTAATAGATAATATTTGTCATTTCAAACAGCAATGGTATGAATTCTGTCATCGAACGACGAAGGAGTGAGAAATCTCCGGAAAGATATTTTGTTGTTCTAAAACTATGGGAGATTTCTCCTCAAATTCTACGTTTCACTCCGAACTTTCGTCGAAATGACAACAATGACATTTTCTGCTATCGTTTAACAATTTTTACTGTTAAAAAATCACTCATCAAATTAATATTTGTAAATTTGCAATCTCAAAAATTGAAAGAAATGTTTTTAAAGATATTATTACTTACAGTTGGATTATTAGCCTTAGCATTTGCAGGTTTTGCAGTTAAAATGTTTTTCAAAAAAGATGGTGAATTTAAAAAGCAGTGTTCTTCAGTGGATCCTCAAACGGGTCTGGCTTTAGGATGTTCTTGTGAAGGATCTCCCGGCGATGGCAGTTGCCGTAAGGATAATAATGGCGATGGCGGAAAACAAGTCCACCCCGGACAATTGGTTGAGGTTGCTAGTATGGAGATTAAGTAGTAGGTTAGTTATCCCCTTAGCGAAAAAATTTCACTTATTTACGACAGGAGATTTCTCTTCATATTCTCCGTTTTACTACAAATATTCATCGAAATGACAGCAAAACATTCTTTAAAAACGTTAAATATCATTTCGCAGTAGGATATATATATTTTTTCTAGTAACCCATTAACTCAAGCGCACTCAATGAACTAAAGCGCACTCTATGAACTTTAGCGCACTCATAACTCTATGAACTTGTAACTTTAGGCACTTTAATAATTACTCTCCTTAATCTCAAAATGAGCCTGTGGGTGTAGACAAGCGG
>PKTA01000203.1 GCA_002869365.1 Marinilabiliales bacterium
AATTCATAACTCACAACTCATAACTCACAACTCACCACTCATAACTCATAACTCATAACTCATAACTCATAACTCACAACTCATAACTCACAACTCATAATTCATAACTCATAACTCATAATTCATAATTCATAACTAATAACTCATAACTCATATTTTGCATTAAAAAGATTTCTCAAAACATAAAAAAACGCGTGCTTAATTTTTTTACTTTTGCCCAGCATTAAAAATGCGTAAAACATTATTATTTAACGCTTAAAACATATAGATATGGCTTTCAACCTCAGAAATAGGAATTTTTTGAAATTATTGGATTTCTCTCCAAAGGAAATTAAATTTTTACTGGATCTTTCAGCAGATCTTAAAAAGGCAAAATATGCCGGTACAGAGCAGCAAACATTAAAGGGAAAAAATATCGCATTGATATTTGAAAAGGCTTCCACAAGAACACGTTGTGCTTTCGAAACTGCTGCCTACGACCAGGGAGCAAATGTTACTTATCTGGGACCTTCAGGATCGCAAATTGGCAAAAAAGAATCGATGAAAGATACTGCAAGAGTGCTTGGCAGAATGTATGATGGAATAGAGTACAGAGGTTTCGGACAGGCAATTGTTGAAGATTTGGGAAAATATGCCGGCGTTCCTGTGTGGAATGGTTTGACAAACGAATATCATCCTACTCAAATTTTAGCCGACTTCCTTACCATGATGGAACATAGCGATAAGCCTCTTCATCAAATGTCGTTCGCTTATTTGGGCGATGCCAGAAACAATATGGGAAATTCTCTTATGGTTGGTGCAGCAAAAATGGGAATGGACTTCCGCGCTGTGGCTCCAAGGAAAATGTGGCCTGAAGAAGACCTGGTTAATGAATGCAGAGAAATAGCAAAAGAAACCGGTGCAAGCATTACCCTTACCGAAAATGTTGACGAAGGTGTAAAAGGTGTTGATTTTGTTTATACCGATGTATGGGTTTCCATGGGAGAAGCCGATGAAGTATGGAAAGAGCGTATCGCGATGATGCTCCCTTACCAGATAAACTCACAGCTGATGGGAAAGACAGGAAATCCAAAGACTAAGTTTATGCACTGTCTGCCTGCATTCCACAATCGTGAAACTGTTGTAGGTGAAGAGATATATCAGAAATTTGGAATAGAAGCAATGGAAGTTACCGAAGATGTTTTCGAATCGGAAGCATCGGTTGTTTTTGATGAAGCAGAAAACCGCCTTCACACCATAAAAGCAGTAATGGTTGCAACTTTAGGCGCTTAAAAAAATATTTCAATCTGCTGTTGGAAACTCTCCGGCAGCAGATTTTTAAAATAATAAAGATGGAAAAGAAAGAATATATCTGTCCAAAATGCAATAACCGTCAGTATGAAGTTGACGAGATGAGAGCAACGGGCGGTGCCTTTGCAAAGATTTTTGATGTGCAAAATAAAAAGTTTACCATGATTTCGTGTACCCAATGTGGGTATACCGAATTGTATAAACGCAGCACATCTACTTTTGGCAATGTAATCGACTTTTTTACTAATTAGAAACAATAAATACTTGAATCTAATCAATTAATTACACTAATCTGTTATGCATTTAGTTTGAAAGTATACTTGAAAGGAACCAATTTTCATCAATTTTGCCCCGACCCTTGAGGGTGATTGCTGAAAATTGGCTCTTTTTTCACCCTTTAGGGATCGGGGGAAAAGAAAATAGCCAAATGCACAACAGTTTATGAAAATATATTGACAATAAAAAAATAACAAATGGCAAACCAGGAAGATTTATTAAAAAAAATTATATCCCACGCAAAAGAATACGGATTCGTTTTTCAGAGTAGTGAAATTTATGACGGTCTGAGTGCCGTTTACGACTATGCCCAAAACGGATCGGAATTAAAGAAAAATATTCGCGATTACTGGTGGAAAGCCATGGTTCAGATGCATGAGAATATTGTGGGTATCGACTCTGCAATTTTTATGCATCCTAAAGTGTGGAAAGCCTCGGGCCACGTCGACGCTTTTAACGACCCGATGATTGATAATAAGGATTCCAAAAAACGCTATCGTGCCGATGTTTTGGTGGAAGATTTTATGGCCAAAATAGAAGGTAAAATCGATAAGGAAGTAGAAAAGGCTAAGAAGCGTTTTGGTGATAGTTTCGACGAGCAGCAGTTCCGCGAAACCAACCCAAGGGTTTTGGCAAATATTGAAAAGATTGAAGGAATAAAAAGTCGTTTGTATCCTGCCATGGATAATGATGATATGGAGGGCATAAAAAGTCTCATTGAAGATCTTGGAATTGTATGCCCCATGTCGGGTTCCAGAAACTGGACAGAAGTCCGACAGTTTAACCTTATGTTTTCAACACAAATGGGATCTACCGCCGAGGGGGCAAGTGAAATTTATTTGCGTCCGGAAACGGCTCAGGGAATATTTGTAAACTATCTTAATGTGCAGAAGACGGGCAGGATGAAAATTCCTTTCGGAATTGCACAGACCGGTAAAGCATTTAGAAACGAGATAGTTGCCCGTCAGTTTATTTTCCGTATGCGTGAATTTGAGCAGATGGAAATGCAGTTTTTCGTTCGTCCCGGAGAAGAGATGAAATGGTTTGAATACTGGAAAGAAGCACGTATGAACTGGCATACCTCTATGGGAATCCCTGCAGAGAAGTTCCGCTTCCACGATCATGATAAACTTGCTCATTATGCAAATGCCGCTGCCGATATAGAATTCGATTTCCCAATGGGATTTAAAGAGCTGGAAGGAATACATTCTCGTACC
>PKTA01000175.1 GCA_002869365.1 Marinilabiliales bacterium
TGTAAGTTATGGAAAGATTCTCTCAATTTTCCTGTGAAAAAGATATATCAAAATGTTTGGCCCGAATCACAATCCACAAAAATTATGGGCGATAAAGGGGTTTATAAAATGGGGAAAGAAGTTTATAAATGTGTTGGTATGCCCACTCCTGATGTTGAAATAGATATTTCAAAATATGCTGATAACAAAATGGATGTTTTGCTTGCCCACGCCTCACAACATAGAAACCTAAAGAAGTTTATGCCATTTTATAATTATTACCCTGCAGGCATTTACTTTAGTATTTTTAATAAAGAACATTTTAGAATACTTAATGTTCGGGATATTTAAACTAAATAAAATAGTTTTTTTTCTAATGCACAATTAAGTTATTCATAACAATCATTATAACACACTTATTTTCTGACCGTTAACCAAAGTTGATATCTTTATTCACCAGGATTATATTGTATGTACAACCATTTTTTTATATTTGTTTTATGAATGAAGAAGAAAAGAATTTAAGTAGTTGTTTACATTTTTCCACTAGCGCATTAGCACGAATACTAACAAAGATGGCCGATGAAGAGTTTGCCTCCTCAGGTTTAAGTTCATCTTACGGTTTTTTACTACTGGTAATTGATGAAAAGCCAGGGATAAGGCCAAAAGAAGTGAGTGAAAAATTACACCTCAATCAATCTACTGTAACACGATTGGTAGACAAGATGGAGTTCAGAGGTTTATTAAGAAGAAAACAAGTGGGCAGGAGTATTGAAATTTATACAACAAAAAAAGGAAGCCTTCTGGTACCTGAAATTGAAGAAGCCTGGGGAAACCTACAAAATAGATATTCAAAAGTATTAGGACAAAAGGAAGCAAAGAATCTTGCTTCAGCCATTCACATGTCGACTCAACTTATGGAATAGAATGAAATTAACTCTTTAATTTTGGATTATTTTTATGTCGATTTTCATCGCGTATTGATTTTTTCTGAATATTTTTCAGCAAAGCTTCATCCAAATCCACACCTGTTTGATTTGCTAAGCATATCAATACCCATAAAATATCTGCCATTTCATCGGCCATATTATATTTCTCATCCGACTCTTTAAACGACTGTTCACCGTACTTACGAGCCATTATTCGGGCCAGTTCACCAACCTCTTCCGTGAGAATAGTCATATTTGTCAATTCATTAAAATATCTCACTCCTGTGCTCTTAATCCACTGATCAACTTTGTTTTGTGCTTCTTTTATTTCCATATTAAAATTTATAATCATTCAAACTATTATGTGACGCAATTTAGTTAATTTTGCCGCCTTATGGAAGGATTAAAAACTTTTGAGCCGGGATTCGATTTTCTGGCTAAAACTTTTGCTGGTTTAGAAGAAGTTCTTGCCAAAGAGCTGACAGAATTAGGAGCAAAAGATGTTGAAATAATAAAACGTGGTGCTACTTTTAAAGGAGATGATGAATTGCTTTACAGATGCAATTATTTATGCCGCACTGCTATCAGAGTATTAAAGCCTATTGGTGTTTTCGAAGCAAAGAGCAACGATCAACTTTATGAAAAGGTAAGAAAAATCGACTGGACAAACATCTTCGATTTAAATCAAAGTTTCATTATCAATTCCAATGTTTTTTACTCAGAGGTAGATCATTCACATTTTGCTTCCCTTAGGGTAAAAGATGCTATTGTTGATCAGTTTCGTGAGAAAAAAGGTCGCCGCCCATGGGTAAACGTTGAAAAGCCTGACATTTATATTGATGTTCATATTGCTCACGACATTTGCACAATTTCACTCGATAGTTCAGGAGAATCTTTACATAAGAGAGAGTACAAAATCGCTGTCGACAAAGCACCTATAAATGAGGTACTTGCAGCGGGAATGATAAAACTAAGTGAGTGGGATGCAACTGTAGATTTTATAGATCCTATGTGTGGATCAGGTACAATCCCCATTGAAGCGGCAATGATGGCCATGAACATTCCTGCCGGTTACTATCGTGAAAAATACGCTTTACAGAACTGGAATAATTTCGATGCTGAACTTTGGGAAAAAGTTAAATCGGAAGCAAATGAAAAGATTTCAGAAACAGAATGTAACATTATAGCTTCCGATAGGTCGGAAGTTGCTGTAAAAATTACCAAAAGAAATCTTAAAAACGCCGGTCTTCATAAGGATGTTATTACCGAAAATAAATTTTTCGATCAGTTAATTCCTGAAAATAATAAGGGTGTCCTTATTTTTAATCCTCCTTACGGGAAGCGATTAGAAGAAAGAGGTGAATTGAGAGATCTTTATAAAGGAATTGGTGACACTCTTAAAACTAATTTTTCAGGATTTACGGCATGGATAATTACACCAAATGCCGAAGCAGTAAAATATATCGGCCTACGCCCATCCAGAAAGATTGAACTTTATAATGGTCCAATAGAAACAAAATTTATGAGGTTCGATCTTTATGAAGGTTCTAAAAAGGAAAAATACAATTCCGATAGCGAGAAACCAAAAAGAGACAGTAAGTTCAAAAAGAAGACTTTCTCTCCCAGTTGGGATAAGGATAAGGATTTCTCTTCATATGAAAAGAATAGCAGAAGACCTCCTAAACCCCGATCAAGCGACAAAAAGAAGTTTGACGGGCCAAAGAAAAAGGATTTTAAAGATAAATCCGGTGAGAGTGAAAACAAGTTTTTCCCCGAAAGGAAAACCTTCAAGCGTGATGAGCCACAGAATCCCAACAAAAGGGCAAGAAGGCCAAGAAAACCAAAGGAATAATTTGTATTAAGAAGATAATTTTCAAAAAAAAAGGTCGTAAAATTTACGACCTTTTTTTATGCTTTATTTATAAAACTTATTTCATCTCTTCAGCAAAGTATTTGTAGAACCATGCTACTGTTTCTATTCCATTATAGAAATTTATCAATGGGAAGTTCTCGTTTGGCGAATGTATAGCATCCGACTCAAGTCCAAATCCCATAAGTATGGTTTTTGTTCCCAATATATCTTCAAAAGTTGATATAATAGGAATGCTACCACCACTACGCATAGGAACCGGTAATTTCCCATAAGTCTTTTCAAAGGCTTTTTCTGCAGCTTTATAGGCTGGCAAATCAATTGGACAAACATAAGCTTGTCCGCCATGCAGAGTCTTAACCTTAACTTTTACTGATTTAGGTGCGATGCTGGTAAAATATTCTTCAAACATCTTGGCAATCTTAATATGATTTTGATTTGGCACTAAGCGTGAAGAAATCTTTGCATAAGCCCGTGAAGGTAAAACAGTTTTTGCTCCTTCTCCGGTATAACCGCCCCAAATACCACAAATATCAAATGAAGGACGAATACCTGTGCGTTCAATAGTTGTATATCCTTTTTCACCATCAACATCTTCTACATCTATTGCTTTTTTGTACTCGTCAAGGTCGAAAGGTGCTTCATTTAATTTTGCACGTTCTGCTTCACTGGAATTTAAAACATCGTCGTAAAACCCGGGAATTACAAGTTTGTTGTCCTCATCGGTCATGGAAGCAATCATTTTCGAAAGCACATTAATTGGGTTAGCAACCCCACCACCGAACAAACCGGAATGTAAATCACGGTTAGGACCAATAACTTCCACTTCCCAGTAAGCAAGACCTCTTAAGCCTGTAGTAATTGAAGGAATATCTTCGGCTATCATTCCTGTGTCGGAAACCAAGATAATGTCGGACTTAAGCATCTCCTTATGTTCCTCACAGAAAGCTCCCAAACTTACAGAACCTATTTCCTCTTCACCTTCAATCATAAACTTCACATTTACAGCAAGTTTATCATTTTTTACAACCGATTCAAAGGCTTTAACCTGAATAAATCCCTGACCTTTGTCATCGTCGGCACCACGAGCATAAATTTTTCCATTTCTCACTTCCGGCTCAAATGGTTTTGAATCCCATAAATCGATAGGATCTACCGGCATAACATCGTAATGAGCATAAACCAAAACTGTTGGTAAACTCTCATCGATAATCTTTTCAGCATAAACAACAGGATTACCTTTTGTTTGCATCACTTCTGCTTTATCAACACCTGCTTTTAAAAGAATTTCTTTGTAAGCTTCCGCCATTTTAATCATGTCGCCTTTGTGCTCCGACAATGAACTTATTGACGGTATTCTAATTGCTTCAAACAATTCTTCCAGAAAACGCTCTTTATTTTCGCGTATATATTCAATTACTTTTTCCATAATACAATTATAATTTTTTGAGTGTGTAAAAATAATATTTACAGGCTTAATCTACAAATCAATTTCTTAAATAAACTTAACAAGGCTAAAGGCTAAAGAAGTCTTCAGTCCACAATCTTCAGTATCCAATAATCAGTGACCAATGACCAGTCACCAGTCACCAATTTCTTAAGGCCTTGCCTACCTTATCGTCTTTCTATTATAAATAAATAATAAAATGGATGTTAATGCTCCGATTGCAGCAAACACATACCAAATTGTTCCGGGATTGTATTGGTTGAATAGTAGCGAGTTAAGTTCTTCATGGGTCATTCCTAGTTTATCCATTGCAGCCTTAAATAATAGTCCGTTATCTTTGGAAATTTCGCTTGAGAAATGAATATCCTTATCGCTAAGATACTTTGTAAGAAAAAGATACTTATCAGACAAGGTAGCATACAAACTACCCGACAATAATCCACCAATCAGGTTTCCTCCTGCCACAGGCAGAAAACTATATCCCATATAAAGAGCCACTTTATCTCGTGGTGCTATCCTGCCAATATATTCCTGTATTCGTGGGGAACTAGCCATCTCTCCGAATGCCAAAATAACTGCTCCTACGAGTATTGTAACTCCGGCCATGGAAAAAGACATAAAACTAAACCCAAATGCTATCACCAATATTCCAAAGATCATCGACATAATGGGAGTTACTTTTTTTAGGAAATTTGACATTATTAACTGAAATGTAATTATTGTCAGTGCCGGAATATTTATCATCAGTTCAGGAGAAATTATCCCTATATCATTTTCTATTTTACCAAATACGGGTTGAAGGAATGCAGGCAGAGAATTATAAAGTTGTGTGGTATCAATCCATTGTGTTATATAAACAGGAACTGTAAAAAACAGCTGCATATACATTGTCCACATACCAACCATTATGAGCAGGAATAAAACAAACCTACCATCTTTCAGTACAATTGCAGTGTTTGTCATTATCCTTTTCAAACTCTTGGATAGGGATTCCTTTTTTTCTTCAACTCTTTGAGGTTCTTTATAAAACCATAATAATATTATGTTGAATAGTATAACAACGGTACACATTATGAACACATAAACCCAATCAATTTCACGTAGTTTGGATGCCGCCCAGGGACCTATAAAACCTCCTATATTAACTATCATATAAAAGATGCCAAAACCCACTGTATCATTCTTTTCATTGGTAGTTTTTGAAACTGTGGCTACAATAATTGGTTTGAAGAGTGCTCCCCCAATTGCCACTAAAAGAAAAGATACAAATACTGCTGCATAGGTAGAAAAATATCCCATGGCATAATAACCAGACGACAAAGTAAGGAAAGCGGAAAGTAAAACTTTTTTATATCCATACTTATCGGCTAGTGCACCACCTAAAATAGGTAATAAATAAAGCAGTGCTGTAACAACACCTTGCATAATACCTCTTTCCGATTGCGAAAAACCCAGCCCACCCTTAGAAATGGGGTCTGTTAAATAAACTGATAAAACCGTAAACATTCCATAATACGCCCATCTCTCAAAAAGTTCGAGTGTATTTGCAATCCAAAATGTTCTCGGGAAAATATTAACTCTTTTTTCGCTACTCATCGCATTTATTTTGGTCGGCCAAAATACAAATAATGCTTCATTTTTACCGCCAGGCTATCGCTAATATCAGTTTTATTTAGTAAATCTTTAAAATTTTCAAAACCCACATCTTCATTTCTTGCAGTAAAAATTAGTTTAGTAGTTTGGTAATCAAAGTATGGATGCTTTAATAAAGTCTTGAATTCGACTGAATTAATATCAATTTGTGATATAAAAGTTGTGTCAACTTCAATATAATTTTTTATAGTATTAAAATAATATTCAGGAAAACCATAAACTTCAAGTAACTGCCCTGAATCATAAAAACCACCCAATAAACTTCTATACTTGATTAGTCTTTTAATGAGATAGGGTTTTATTTTTAGATTATTCGCCAGCAAAATGCTATCTGCTGAATTTATCTCTGTAAGCACATATTTAACTAAAGCAGGAGATTCATTTTTAGGTTCATCTTTCTTCTTTTTCGATTTAATTGGTTTATTATCAACTTCATATTTTTCAAGAATGATATATGGTTTTACCACTTCATATTCAGCATCGGAAATACAGTATATTTTCTTAAAATCTTCCTTTTCATAAAACCGGCCACCCTTATCAAGGTATTTTTTTATGGTACGATACTGCTTTTGGGAAAATCCCATTTTCAGATAGGAAAATTCATCCAAAGTACTGGGGTTAAATTCAAATGGTTTAAGTAGTTTATTTGCTTCTTCAAAACTAAGTTTTCCTTTTTCCTGCTTATGGCGAAGGTTAAGAGAATCCTTATAGACATCGCGCTTGTTTCTGAATTCTCTTATCTGAGATTTAAACTCAGAAAAGTCAGTTTCCTTTTGAAAATTAAACTCGGGTATAAGAAAATTTAAAATACTTAACAAAAAAATAAGTACAAACATAATAACTATCCCCTTTTGTTCATTCTTATTAAGGGTAAAAAAAGATTTTATCAAACTCTTTAGGTATTCCATAAATAATGGGTTTATTTATTTGCTAAAGATATAAAATTCTTTTTCACAATTAATAAACAATGGTAGCTTTGAAAAGGAAACTTATAATCTTTTTATTACTTTTGAGGCCGTTTATAAAATCTTGTTCCAAAAATATATATGAAAGTAAGAATAATAAGCCTATTTATAGTTTTTACATTAGCGATATTGATTAATGTGAACAAGATTCAGGCAGAAAATCCAAACAGTAATAAACAAGCTCATCAGGAAAAAAGTTTAAGTCAAAAAATCAATGACAGGTTTGAGCCCATGGTGGCACATGCATATTCTGTTCTTTTTTGGGACCCATTCTCTTACTTTGGAATTTACGACCCTGTTGTTTATGATGATAACGGAAATATTGTTTATGATAGCGCTGGTGAGCCGGTAACTAAGCAGATTCCGTTTGTTGTTGTATGGTTGATAATTGGAGCTTTATTCTTCACTATTCGAATGAGGTTCATTAATATCAGAGGATTTAAGCATGCCATAGAACTCATACAAGGGAAATTTGACAAGCCTGGCGACAAAGGCGAAGTTTCCCATTTTCAAGCACTTGCCACTGCTCTTTCGGGCACGGTTGGTTTAGGTAATATTGCAGGAGTTGCAATAGCAATAACCATGGGCGGACCCGGTGCATCATTCTGGATGATACTGGCAGGACTATTGGGGATGTCATTGAAATTCACTGAAGTAACTCTGGGAGTGAAATATAGAAATATCGACAAGGATGGTATAGTCTCAGGGGGCCCAATGCATTACCTAAGTAAGGGCTTAAAAACAAAAAAACTTTTCGGACTTGGAATGGGTGGATTTGGAAAATTTCTTGCCATACTCTTTTCAGTACTTGTTGTGGGTGCCTCTTTTGGAGGTGGAAATATGTTTCAGGCAAATCAGGCATTTCACCAGTTTGTAACAATATTTCCTACCATAGAAAATCATGGTGTTGGATTTGGAGTAATAATGTCAATAATTGTAGCTATAGTGATTATTGGAGGAATTAAGGGAATTGCCAAAGTAACAGAAAAGATTGTTCCATTTATGGCACTAATCTATATTGTTGCTGCCCTAATTATTATTTTTATGAATTTCACTGAAATAGATAATGTTTTCAGAATGATATATAATGGCGCTTTTAATGCCGAAGCCATGAAAGGTGGATTTATTGGAGTTCTTATAGCAGGATTCCAAAGAGCCGCTTTTTCAAACGAGGCAGGAGTTGGATCAGCCTCAATTGCACACTCTGCTGTAAAAACCGACGAACCCATTAGCGAAGGTATAGTTGCTCTTTTGGAACCATTCATCGACACAGTTCTAATTTGTACCATGACAGCAATGGTAATCATCTTTACAGGTTTTCATAATCCGGAACATGCACAAGGTCTCGATGGTGTTCAACTTACATCCAAAGCTTTCCAAAGTGTTTATTGGTGGTTCCCATATATCCTAATGGTAGCCATAGTATTATTTGCATTCTCAACTATGATATCATGGTCGTATTATGGATTAAAAGGATTTGAGTACTTATTTGGTAAAAGTAAATTTATCAAAAACACATATTTTGTTATTTTTCTCATTTTCATTGTTATAGGATCATCATCAACCATGTCATCGGTGGTAGATTTTTCTGATATGATGATACTTAGTATGTCGTTCCCAAATATAATTGGTCTTTACTTCTTTGCTCCCGAAGTATATAGAAATCTGAAGTCTTATTTAAAAGAAATAGATAAAATTAAAGCAACCCGTAAAGTTTAAAACTAGTCATTAATAAATAGTAAAACACAAATAATTATCAGCATGAAAAAATTTACACATATAGTTTTTGCTTTTGTAATCATGATGTTATTAACACCATCGATTAACTATGCACAAATTAGCAATGGAGGAACTCCACCAAGTACACTTTTTCAATTGGAGAACAATTTTCAAAGGATAAGCTTTGACACTCCCGACATGAATAAAATTGCTGAGGAAGATATGCTTGCGGAAATTGACAAGCCTGATCCAAGGAGAATGGGAGTTTCAGTAAAAATTAATAAAGGTATTTCCAACTCAGGAAGTTGGGAAACCATAGCAGGAGGTGATAAGGTTTGGCGTATGGAAATTGAAGTTCCCGATGCCCTAGCCCTTGGCGTATATTATAATGACTTTTATCTGCCTGAAGGCGGAAAATTGTTTCTGTATAACGAAAACAAAACTCAGATTTTGGGCGCTTATACAAGTTTGAATAATCCGGAGGATAATCTTTTTTCTACTCAGTTTATACAGGGAGATAAGGTGGTATTGGAATATTGGCAGCCAAAAAATCAAACTGAAGATGCAAGAATAAACATTTCTGAAGTTGCCTATGCTTATAGAGACATTCACTTTAATATTGATGATAGCCGCGATTCTTGGTATTGCATGATTGATGTTGCCTGTTCGGAAGGTGATAACTGGGAAAACCAAATTGATGGTGTTGCACGTATTTCAATTAAAATAGGTGGTAGTTATTATTGGTGTTCAGGATCATTGATTAACAATACAGAAAACGACAGAACGCCATATTTTTTAACTGCTTCTCATTGTGGTGGTAGCGCTTCTACATACGACCTGAATCAATGGATATTTTATTTCAATTACCAGGCTGCAGTATGTAATGGTACGGCAGGTGGTGCTCAAACAATAAATGGTTGTACCCTAAAAGCAAAAGATCCCAGCCAGGCCGATGCAGGTTCCGACTTTTATCTAGTGGAGTTAAACCAAAGTATTCCTGTAATTTATCAGGTTTATTACAATGGATGGAACCGTACCGATGATAATAGCGATGCGGGAAATGGTGTTGGCGTTCATCATCCAGCAGGTGATATTAAGAAAATATCGACCTATGATACTCCTTTAACTTCCTCATCATTCTGGAATGGTAATGGTTTATATACACATTGGAAACTTAGCTGGGCTGAAACAGAAAATGGCAAGTCCATTATGCAGGGAGGCTCTTCAGGATCTCCAATATTTGACTCCAACGGATTGATTATGGGAGATTTAACAGGTGGCTACACATCGAACTCCTGTTCTAGCCCTTCTCCTGCTTATTATGGTAAATTATGGTGGTCATGGGATCAAAACGGATCTAATTCATCAACAAGACTTAAAGACTGGCTGGATCCGAATAATACAGGAATAGAAAAATTACCAGGGATATCATGGCAAAACATTCCTCCAACGGCAGATTTCGAAGCGGAAAATACAACTGTTGTTCAAGGGGATACAGTATTTTTCCATGACCTCTCCGATCCGGGAATACTTTCCAGAGACTGGACTTTTGAAAATGGTGATCCCGCTTCTTCAACAGAAGAAAATCCATATGTAATATATTCCGATACAGGATATTTTGACGTTACTATTTATGTGGAAAATGCTGATGGTGATGATACGGAAATTAAAACCGATTATATACATGTTACACCTATGGATATTCCTGATGCAGATTTTACTGCAGATCATACCGTTGTTCCAACAAACACTATTGTTCATTTCTCCGATATGTCGTCGAACAATCCTGATGCATGGGAATGGACTTTTGAAAACGGATCTCCGGGAAGTTCATCCTCGCAAAACCCACAAGCCAGATGGAGTACCGAAGGAAATTATAATGTAAAACTTATTGCATTTAATTTGGGAGGTTCTGATACACTTGTTAAAGAACAGTTTATTAATGTTGGAGGTGGCGATATTCATTCAGCAGATTTCATTGCTTCCGACAATAATATTTTCCAATACGAAACAGTTGACTTTACTGATATGTCAACTGGAAATCCCGATACCTGGGAGTGGACTTTTGAAGGAGCATTACCTGAAACTTCAAACGAGCAAAATCCACAGGATATTTTATATGAAACACCGGGAGCATATAACGTAACTTTAACCACATCAAATGGTTATGGCGAAGACGAGTTGGTTATGGAAGACTTTATTTTGGTCGATTGGGTAAGTATTGAAGAAATTGATAAAGCCAACGATTTTAAAGTTTATCCAAATCCGGGAAGTGGTTTATTCATAATAGAGTTTGGCGAAAAAAGCAATGAAACAATAAGTATTGAAGTTGCTGATTATACAGGAAAATTAATTAAGAAAATTGAAACTTCCAAGAAGAATCAAACATATAAACTCGACCTCTCAAATGAAAAGAATGGTGTTTATATGGTTTCTGTAAAAAGTGAAGAAAGTACTGTTGTTAAAAAACTATCATTGATCAAATAACATAATCTGTTGAATACAAAGGTTTTAATTTCTGTATTATTGTTGTCACTCTGTTTCAACTATGCTGATGCACAATCGTATGTTAGCAGAGATTTAATTCCTGTTAACACCTTTAAATCTGTTGATACTATTTTTCTTGAGAAGAATTTTAAGATTAATTCATCTGCAAAAGCAGAAGCCAATCCATTACAGATAGGAAGTACTATTTCCATGGTTAATAATTTCCCTGAAAAGGGAAGATGGTCCGCCACTGAAGACAGGTGTTTTATTTGGGAGCTAATCGTTCAAAATGATGACGCACAAGCAATGAATATCTATCTGTCGGATTTGAATTTAAAAGCCGACGACTTACTCTTTGTTTATGGAACTACAGGGAAAGCCTTGTTGATAGATTCGAAATGCGAATTAAATGAACTTGGTACATCGGTATTTGAAGGCGGAATTTTAAAAATTGTATTCAAGAGTGATGAGAAGTATTTAAGTTTTAAGATTGATGAAATCGGAATTATTGGCAGTAAAAGCAATCGTGATTTTGGCGATGCCGCTTATTGCCAGCTGCCGGTCAACTGTCCTGAATGTGATGATTACCAGGATATTAAAACCGGCATTGCCAGAATACTTGTGAAACAGGAAAGTAGTTTATTTTGGTGTTCAGGCAGTCTTGTAAATAATACCTCCTACAACAGAAAAGCATATTTTCTTACGGCAAATCACTGTGGAAAGAATTCAACAGAGGAAGATTATTCAAAATGGGTCTTCGACTTTAACTTCGAATCTGCCGATTGTGATAAACCTCTCTTTGAACCTGATAAAAACACTATTTACGGCTCAACTCTGCTTTCACATGCTCCCGACGAGGTAAATGCATATAGCGATTTTAAATTGCTTCTGCTCAAGCAGAATATAAGTTCGGTACCAAATGCTTATTTTATTGGTTGGGACAGAAGTAATATTGCTCCGGAAAATGGAGTTACGATTCACCATCCGCAGGGTGATATCAAGATGATTTCAACCTATAATAGTGCAGTGGTTTCCACCCAATATTATAATAAAAACGAAGATCCGGAAGGTAAATACTGGAAAGTAAACTGGTCGGAGACTCAAAATGGCCATGGGGCTACCGAAGGAGGTTCTTCAGGTTCTCCCCTGCTCAATAGCGATGGCCAAATAATTGGAACGCTTACAGGTGGAGATGCCTCTTGTCAGTTTCCTGACGATCCCGACTGGTATGGTAAGTTTAGTTATCACTGGGAATCAAACGGTAATGATTCGACAAAAAATTTAAAATACTGGCTCGACCCTTTGGAAACGAATCTGGAAGCTCTTGATGGAAAATCAATAAACACATCAGATGTAACAGCGGCTTTTACTTGCAACAACCCCAATATTACTATTGGAAGCGGAATAGAGTTTACTAACCTGTCGCAAGGCGATATTATAGAATACAACTGGTATTTTGAATCCGGAGATCCTGAAACATCAAACCAAAGAGAACCCGGAACAATAAGATATTACAGACCTGGTGATTTTGATGTAAAACTCAGTGTTAAATCTGCTACAGGCAGCGATGAAATATTATTTAAAAAATATATAAAAGTAGGCTCTCAGGTTTTTCCTTCATTTACAAGTAATTCCGTTTATGTAAGAGTAGGCAGTATTCCTGCTGATGAAATAGAAATAAGCGTTGTTTCCTCATCTGGAAATATTGTTCAAGCAATTACTAATCCGGAAATTCTTGGTAACAATACTGTAAAAATTGACCTGTCGGGAAACAGGGCCGGTTTATATGTTATTAAAGTTAATATTGCCGGATTTATTCATTATAGCAAAGTGATTTTGATATAAAAAGTCAAAGAATTAAAGGGCAAATAAAAATAGCCCATCCGTCAACCGACGGATAGGCTAGAATATTTTTTTATAAAATTTACCTATTAAGAAAGGCTGTTGGCATATTTTGATATGCTTGATTTCAAGTTTCCGGCTTTATTCTTATGAATCATATTTCTTTTAGCCATTTTGTCAATCATAGCAAAAAGTTTTGGTAACTGCTGATCTGCTTCAGTTTTACCAGTTAAACCTCTAAACTTTCTAACCTCGCTACGCATTGTTCTAGCATAATAACGATTATGAAGCCTTTTAGCTTCTGTTTGCCTTATCCTTTTAAGTGCTGATTTGTGATTAGCCATATATCTATCTAGTTAATTTATTACCCTAAATTTGGGGCTGCAAAAGTAAAACATTTTTTAATATAAAAAAATATTGCGCTTTTAAATTTCTTTTTTTCTTTAAAATTATCAATAGTGTCCGCTTAAAAATTATCGATTCTATTAAAACGCTTGATAATATTACGTTCCTACGGAACGTTTTTTATTGGCGTTGATTTCATTGCTACCCACATTTTATTCCTAGCGGAACCGTCCCGTAGGGACAATATATGGGTAGAAATCTAAAATCCCTTATTACAAAGCAAATTAATTAATTGTAAAACCCTAAATCCAGTGTAATAATGGAAAATCCATGCGATAAACAAGATTTTCATTTTTTGGAAACACTCTAAAACTATAATCGTAAACCCCAGCTGAACGTAGCGGAAATTCGCAAACATATTTTGCTTTTACCTCGCCTATATATGTGGATTCAAGTTCTTGTTTGAATAATATGCTCTTTAAATCTCCATTCTTTCTGTTTCCCATTACTATTTCAATACCGATATCATCTTTCGACAAACCAGCCAAATCAAGAACTATTTCGGCATAAAATCTGGTTCCAAATTCCACTGCTCCTTTATCAACATCGGGAACTTCAAGACTATCTATTTTTATATGTGACCATTTATTAAGAACGGTTTTTTTCCACTCAACTAATTCTCTGGCAATTTTAAAATCGTTGGAATAAACAAGGTCTTTTCTTTTGAAAAGTCTTCCATAAAATTTTGAATAATAATCATTTACCATACGTTGCATGGTAAACTCAGGTGCTATTTTACTAAAGTTATTTTTAATAAATGCTACCCATCTTTCGGAAACCCCATTTTTATCCTGGTCGTAATAAATATCGGTAATTTCATTTTCCAGAGTATTATAAATATTCTCTGCATCGAGTTCATCCTGGAAACCCTGGTTTTCATAGGTTCTGTTCTCTTCTACTGCCCATCCTGCACCAGGCTTATAGCCTTCGGCCCACCAGCCATCGAGAACACTAAAGTTAACAACTCCGTTCATAACAGCCTTCTCTCCACTTGTTCCGGAAGCTTCCAAAGGTCGTGTTGGAGTGTTTAACCAAATATCGACACTGCTAGTAAGCAACTTACCCAATGTCATATCATAATTATCGATAAAAATTATTTTCCCCACAAAGGCAGGCATTTTCGATATTTCGACTATTCTCTTAATCAAATCCTGTCCGGCTTTATCTGCGGGATGTGCTTTTCCTGCAAAGAAGAAATAAACAGGTCTGTCTTCATTATTAATAATTTTTTCAAGACGCTCTAAATTTGTGAAAAGCAAATGGGCTCTCTTATATGTAGCGAATCTTCTGGCAAAGCCAATTATCAGTGCTTTTTCATTAAAATGAGAAAGTACACTTAGCGTATGCTTTGGATTTTCCGCCTTATCAGTCATATCGTTTCTCAGTTTTATTTTCAAATCTTCAATGAGCTTTGCTTTCAACTTTAGACGAATATCCCAGATATCTTTATCGGGTACAGAATGAATTTTTTTCCAGTATTCTCCTATATGTTGGTTTTTTCCAAATTCCTCTCCAAAATAAGTTTTATGAAGATTCTGCCAAATTTTGTCGGTCCAGGTATAATAATGAACCCCGTTTGTAACATATCCTATATTAATTTCATCGGCAAAATAGCCCGGATAAAGACCGGCAAACATTTCACGCGACACCCTTCCATGAATACGACTAACACCATTAACTTCCTGTGAAAGTTTTGTTGCAAGAACACTCATGGAAAATTTCTCATTATTATCGTGCTGATTAAAGCGCCCCAGAGACATAAACTCTTCCCAACTTATGGAGAAAGCATCACAAAAATGTGGAATATAGGCTCTTAAAAGATGCTCTTCAAAAACATCATGACCCGCTGGAACAGGAGTGTGAGTTGTAAACAAAGTTGTTGATCTTACAAGTTCGCGAGCCAGTTCATAGTCGATATTTAGTTCATCGATAAAGTTCTTAGTTCTTTCCAATCCGCTAAATGCTGAATGACCTTCATTATTATGAAAAACATCCGGATTCAGATTAAGCTTTTTTATCAATCGAACTCCACCTAATCCTAAAACCATTTCCTGCTTAAAGCGATGCTCACTGTTTCCACCATATAATTGATGTGTTATATGCTGATCTTCATCCGAATTCGCTTTTATGTCAGTATCAAGCAAATACAACTTTATTCTTCCCACATTTACCTGCCATGCTTTGGCAGAAACTGTCCTTCCGGGAAGTGCAATTTTTACATAAACCCATTCGCCATTTTCATCTCTTAGAGGTATAATTGGCAATTGAGTAAACTTCTGTGGAGAATAATCAGCAATTTGTTCACCGTTATGTGAAAGCACCTGTTTAAAATATCCGAATCGATATAACAAGCCCACTCCAAAAAGATTCTTATTTGAATCGGAGGCCTGTTTTAGATAATCACCGGCAAGTATTCCCAGTCCACCTGAATAAATTTTCAGGCTGGAATGCAAACCATATTCCATACTAAAATAAGCAACTTTCTTTTCACCTTCAGAAGGTTTTTCATCCATATATGCTTTAAAATCGTCATATACAGACTTCAGGTTTTTCATAAATCCGTCATTGGCAAGCATCTTGTCAACGTCGTCCATAGAAAGTCCTTCCACAAGACGCACGGGATTATATTCAATTTCCTTCCATAAATCAGGGTTAATTGACTCAAACAGTTCTTCTGCTTTATAATTCCACGACCACCATAAATTAAAAGCCATTTCTTTTAATGGCATCAAAGCCTCAGGTAAGGCCGGCTGTACCAGAATTTTTTTCCATTCCGGCATATTATATTTTAGTTCAGCTTCCACTTTCGAATTTTTTGTTTTCTTGAATAATTTTCTTTCGGGCACTCTTGCTGATGCCTTTTTGGCTGCAAGATCCCATGCTTTAAAATAATTTTTTGATAATTTCTGCCATAAAGCCTTTTGAAATACTTTATTGGAGTCGGCAGTTATTTTTGACTCATTATCGTTATTGTAATAATCGATAATATTTTCAGATATCAGTTGTGCTGTTTTCTCATCGTTATTTTCAAACCTATCAACTACAACCACACTTTTATTGTCGGTAAAGTTATCCTTAACCCACATTCCAAAACCAGCGTAATTGGTTGTTATTGTTGGTATTCCAAAAGACACACTTTCCAAAGGAGTATATCCCCAGGGTTCATAATATGATGGGAAAATGCTTAGGTCGAACCCTATTAGAAAGTCGTAATAATTAAGGTTTACCACTCTGTCGTTACCATTTAGATAAGCAGGAACAAAAATTAGCGTAACTTTAGAATTATTGTTGTTCAAATCCTTTGCATAAGCAAGATTTAGCACAGGATCGTGTTCCTGATTATGAATATGATGAGTAAGGAATTTGTTTTCAATACCTGCTTCCTTATTAGCAAACAATGCATAAGGTTCATTATGATTTGCAGGCACGGTTATAAAAGCCACAACTTCTCTTTTCAAATTCTTATCTTTCAAATTTGCAAGAGCATTTATAAAAATGTCGATACCTTTATTTTTAAATTCATAACGACCGCTGTTTATTATTAAAAATGCGTCATCATCAATTTTCTTACCTCTTATCTTAGAGGCTATTTCTAGGGCTTTCTTCCTTGCTTCACTGCGCTTGTTATTATATTCAGCACCTTTGGGAACAAAATCAGTTTCGAAACCATTTATGGTTATTACATCGACATTCTTTTTAAAAAACTGCTCACATTCCTTTGCTGTAATTGAAGAAACAGTGGTGAAGGCATCAGCCTTAATGGCGCAAAGATTTTCTATGGATTGTTTACTTCTTAAATGAAATTTCTCTGCTACAACCGTAGGATTATATTCGGTTAACTTTTCATAAAGAGGAAAACCATTTCCTGCCAACGACCTTCCCAGAACAGTAGCATGAGTTGTAAAGGCAGTTCCAATATGAGGTGAATTCTGGTTCAGATAAAGCAATCCGCTACCAGTCATCCATTCGTGGAAATGTGCAACAACATATTTATTGGAAAGGTAGAAATCGGTAA
>PKTA01000213.1 GCA_002869365.1 Marinilabiliales bacterium
ATTCCACCTATAGCAGTATTGCTTTTGGGTGATTATGGTACTTCGGGAAATACAATAATATCTCCTATTTATGATAACTATTGTGTTTCTGATAATATATTTTCTGATGTTAATGGCGACCATATGCCGGAAATGGCGTTTGCCAGAATGACCGCCAGAAATGGTGCCGAACTGGAAACCATGATTCATAAGGCTTTGAATTACGAACGAAATCCTCCAACTAACCCTGGTTTCTATGCAAACCCAATTACTGCAATGGGATGGCAAACAGAAAGATGGTTCCAGCTATGTTCAGAAATTATAGCAGGATTCTTTGAAAACGGGCTAGGCAAAACTCCTGTAAGAGAAAATGCAATTTATGATGGTAATCCTGCCGGTGGAATCTGGTCGACAGCCACTAACACTTCAACTATTTTGGGTTATTTTGGACCCGACGGACTGGATTATATTCCTTCATCTCCTAACTATCTTACCGATTGGGGTGGAAATCCTACACGTATAAATAATGATATAAATGCAGGAGCTTTCCTTTTACAACATCGTGATCATGGTTTTGAAAACGGATGGGGTGAACCTGCATATACTTCTTCGGATATTCCGGGAACTACAAACACTGACTTATCATATATATTTTCAATAAATTGTCTTACAGGAAAATATAATATTTCGGGAGAGTGTTTTGTGGAAAAATTTCATCGCCATGAATTTGGTGCATTGGGTTTGTTGGGAGCATCAGAGGTTTCATATTCTTTTGTAAACGATACTTATGTTTGGGGTGCATTCGATTATATGTGGCCCGATTTTATGCCTGAAGAAGAGTCAAATACTGTGTCAAGAGGGGTTTTACCTAACTTTGCAAATGTGGCCGGTAAATATTTCCTTCAACAATCGGGTTGGCCATATAATACAAGTAATAAAGAAGTAACCTATAATTTATTCCATACTCATGGTGATGCTTTTACTCAACTGTATTATGAAGTTCCCCAGGATTTAACAATAGAATACAATGGGGCTTTATTAAGTGGTTTAGACTTTTTTACAATAACTGCCAACGAAGGTGCTTTCATCTGCCTTACCGTTAATAATGAAATTATTGGTACTGCTGAAGGAACAGGCTATCCTATTGATGTTATGATCGAACCACAGGAGCCCGGAACTTATGTTGACATAGTAATCACTAAGCAAAATTATTATCGCTATGAAAATACTGTTGAAGTAATTCCACCTGATGGTCCTTATTGCCTTTACGATTTTCATCAGGTAAACGATTCACTTGGAAATGATAATTCAAAGGTTGAATTTTGTGAAGAAATATTTCTGGATTTACAAATGAAAAATCTTGGAAATGATGATGCTAATGATGTAATGGTTACTTTAACAACAGCCAACCCATTTTGTACTCTATTATCACCAACTCAGGATTATGACACTCTATTTGCCGGTATGAATAAGAAAATCGACAATGCGTTTAAATTGAAAATTGCTGACGATATACCCGATCAAACAGTTCTGGAATTTGAAGTAACTGCTGTTGACAGTAAGGATTCTACATGGGTAAGTAAATTATTTCTAACAGTAAATGCTCCAAAAATTATTCCGGGAGAAATGCAAATTGATGACTCCGAAAATGGAAATAACAACGGAATACTCGATCCGGGTGAAAATGCTAATATCCGAATTAAAACCTATAACCAGGGTCATTGTATATTAAACGACGTAAGTATATCACTTGTTCCATATAATAATTTCATTACCGTAAATTCTGAAGATCAGGTAATTTCAACTTTAGGTTTACTTGGCGGTTCATGGGTTGAGTTCAATGTTGATGTGGTTGAAGAGGCTCCTTTAGCAGTAATTGCAGAAATGCATTATACAGCAAATGGTGGTGCCTATGAAGTACCGCAAATCTATTTTCCTAAAATTGGACAGTTCCTTGAAGACTGGGAAAGCGGTGATTTTGAAAAATTTGACTGGCAAGCTGATGGTGATGTAGCATGGGAAATAACACAGGCATATCCTTATCAGGGTTATTATCATGCAATTTCCGGAGATATTGGTAACAATCAAAGCAGTAGTTTTAAAATAACATATGAGGTTATGTCGAATGATGTAATCAGATTTATGCGTAAAGTTTCTACTGAAGTTGACTTCGATAAATTGAACTTCTATATTGATAATGTTCTTCAGCAAAGCTGGTCGGGAAGCAGTGCCTATACACTGGTTGAGTTTCCGGTTGAACCGGGAATGCATAATTTTAAATGGGAATATGCAAAAGACTACTCCGGTACAGGCGGTATGGACAAGGTTTGGATCGACAATATAGAATTACCTACCATGCTTGTTACTACCTTATTTGCAGGACCTGATGCTGTATCATGTGCTTCAGCAGGTTTTGTTTGTGATGCATCGGCAACTAATTATGCGTCTGTTAACTGGACAACTTCAGGCGATGGTTCTTTTGAGAACGGTGATCAGTTAAATGCTGTTTATATTCCGGGTGAAAACGACCTATTGAACAATGAAGTTATTTTAACTTTAAATATTGTTGATAATAATGATGAAGAGTTTTCAGATGATATGTTGCTTACTTTTATGTACGGACCAGCTGCTCCTGATACTCCTGTAGGTGAAGAATATGTTGATGTTTTTAAAGTTTCAGAAACATCCTATAACACTAACCTCATAGAGGAAACATCAGGCTATGAATGGGAATTGCTTCCTGCCGAAGCCGGAGAAATAATGTGGATATTAAATGAGGCCACTATTTATTGGAATCCTGATTTTATTGGAGATGCTACTCTTAAAGCTAGAGCAATGAACGATTGCGGAGATGGAGAATATTCTGATGAACTTAATATTTCTGTGTATAATACCATGGGAATAGTCAATAATGATGAAAACTTCAAGGTTTCTGTTTCACCAAATCCAAATAATGGTGAGTTTAAACTGGAAATTAGTTCAAATGAAAATTCAA
>PKTA01000071.1 GCA_002869365.1 Marinilabiliales bacterium
TTTTTGTTTTAATGCTTATTAACCGAATAAAATATCAACTAATTATTTATCATACTTTTGTTGTGAAAATAATTGGTATAATATGTTGTCGGAAAAAATCCAGAAAAATATTGAGACATTAAATTTACTTGGCAATTCACAAACGCCATTTCTTTTTATTTTCGATTTCATTTGCCAAAATCCAAAGATTATACCTCTTAGTGGCATAAACACTAAAAAATTACTCTATTCCATAAACGAACACAAAAACTACCAAGAGCCTGTATCAAAAAATATTACTCTTGAGTTTGAACTGCAAGCAGTTGAAAAAGAAAGATACAAAAGGGCTTTTGACCTGGTTCAGAAGCACATACATTATGGCGATTCTTTTCTACTCAACCTCACAATGCCAAGTAAAATAAAGTCGAATTACTCCTTAAAAGATATTTTCTTCGCCAGCAAGGCAAAATATAAACTCTGGTTAAATGATCAGTTTGTTGTATTTTCTCCGGAAATTTTTATTAAAACTAACGACAATAAAATAAGTTCTTTCCCCATGAAGGGAACTATAGATGCCAATGTAGTTGATGCCAAAAACAAACTTCTTTCAAACGAAAAAGAATTGGCAGAACACTTCACAATAGTTGACCTCATCAGAAACGACCTCAGCATAGTTTCTAAAAATGTGAGAGTTGAAGAGTTTAGATATATAGATACAATAACCACAAACCGCGGCAATTTACTGCAAATGAGTTCTAAAATCACCGGTGATCTTCCTAATAACTGGCAGTCAAATATTGGAAATATCCTTATGAGTATGCTTCCAGCGGGATCCATATCCGGCGCTCCTAAAAAGAAAACCCTTGAAATAATCAAAGAGGCAGAAGCCTATGAACGAGGGTATTACACTGGTGTTTTTGGCATTTTCGATGGTAAAAATATTGATAGTGGAGTGATGATAAGGTTCGTTGAAAAAACCGATTCGGGCTTAATTTACAAAAGTGGCGGCGGAATAACTTCCAAAAGCAATGTGGAAGAAGAGTATGATGAGTTAGTTCAAAAAGTGTATATCCCCATTTAAAAATTCCTTTAAAGCTAATGAACCTCATCGAATCAATAAAATATGAAAATGGAAAGTTTGCACATTTGCAGTTACACGAAAAAAGAATGAATTTTTCTCGTAAAAAACTATTTTCATCAGGTAAAAATATCGATTTGCTATCGGCTTTAAGCCGGAAGATGAACAGCAATATAAAAAGCAAACAAACTTATAAATGTCGTGTTGTTTATGAAGATGAAATAAAAAAAATTGAATTTATAGAATATTCCAGACCTCTGATTAATAGTTTGAAATTGGTTTATAATAATGAGATAGATTATAGTTTCAAATATGAAGACAGAAGCCATCTTTCTTCACTATTCGCTCAGCGGGAAAACTGTGACGATATTTTAATTGTTAAAAACAATCTAATAAGCGACACATATTTTTGCAATATTGTTTTATTCAATGGTAAACAATGGCTTACACCTGAAAAACCACTTTTAAATGGAATACAGCGTCAATTTCTTATCCACAAAAAACTAATACATACTGCCAAAATTTGCCCAACAGATTTAAAATATTTCTCAAAAGCCAGGCTAATTAATGCCATGCTGGATTTAGAAACATCACCGGATTTTTCTATTCACAACATTAAGTAATCATAATTAGATTAATGATTTTTTCATATTTTTGAACACTTAAAATTTTAAGCCAAATAATTATGAAACTTAATAAATCTATTTTTGCCCTGGCATTACTTATTATTAGCAGACTTACTGTATTTGCAGGAGAAGGTATGTGGATTCCCATGCTTTTACAAGAACTTAATGAGAAGGAGATGCAGGAAATGGGCTTCAAACTCAGTGCAGAAGACGTATACTCAATTAATAATTCAAGCATGAAAGATGCCATTCTTTTGTTTGGCAGAGGATGTACCGCTGAAATAATTTCCAAGGAGGGATTATTATTAACAAACCACCATTGCGGCTTTGGAAGCATACAAAAGCACAGCAGTATCGAACACGACTATCTTACTGATGGTTTCTGGGCTATGAATAAAAAAGAGGAACTTCCTAACCCCGGGCTTACAGCAACATTAATGATAGAAATGCGTGATGTTACATCAGAAATATTTAATGGTGTAAATGATAAGATGACTGAAGCCGAGCGCAATACAATGATAAAAGATAATGCAAATGCCCTGATACTTGGATTTGAAAAAGACTCACCATATAAAGCCAAAATAATGCCTTTTTATGAAGGTAATCAGTACTATATGATTATTACCGAAACCTTTAAAGACATAAGGCTGGTAGGTGCCCCACCTTCAAATATTGGTAAATTTGGGGGCGATACCGACAACTGGATGTGGCCACGTCATACCGGAGATTTTTCTCTTTTTAGAATTTATGTTGGCAAGGATGGAAAACCAGCAGAATATTCAGAAGATAATATTCCTTATACTCCAAAATATCATTTCCCCATCTCCTTAAAAGGTGCAAAAAAAGACGATTTTACTCTCGTCTTTGGCTATCCGGCACGCACAGAAGAATACCTCCCTTCATTTGCAGTTGAGTTGATAACGGAAATAGGAAATCCGCAAAAAATTAAGCTTAGGGAAACACGTCTGGATATTTTTACTAAATACTCTGATAACAATCCGGAAGTAAGAATAAAATATGCTACAAAACATGCGCGGGTTGCTAATTATTGGAAAAAAATGATAGGTGAAAGTGCAGGCATAAAACGTATGAGTGCCATAGAAAAAAAGAAGGATTATGAAAAAAAGTTCGAAAAATGGGTTAATTCTTCTGATTATACAAAGAATGAGTTTGGTGGAATAATTTCAGGCTTTGAAAACTATTACTCTCAACTGGAACCGCTAAGTTTGGCATTAGACTATTTTTCGGAAGATGTAATGGCAATGGAAGTTATAAAATACTCCTTCGGATTTAGAAAACTAATCGAATTGAGTAATGTAAAAAAACCAGATGAGGAGTTAATAAATAGGGAAGTAGAAAAACTAAAAAGAGCAACTGCTACATTTTTTAAGGATTATTATAAACCCATCGATAAGGAAGTAACAGCCAAAATGTTAATGTATTATGATGAGAATATTGATGATTTATATAAGCCTGAATTCTATAAGGAAATAAATAAAAAATATAAGGGAAATTATGTTGATTATGCCAATCATATTTTCGAAAAATCAATTTTTGACGATCAAAATGAAATTGAAGAGTTGCTTAATAATTATAAACCCAGGGATTATAAGAAACTAGTGAAAGATCCGGTTTACAAGATTTCAAATGAATATTATGATATTTATCTGAGCAAACTAAAAACTCCAATCGCAAATTTATACACCAAAATAGACAGTTTGCAGCGAAAATATATGAAAGCGCAAATGGAAATGGAACCTGGCAAGAGATTTTATCCGAACGCAAACTTTTCATTACGCGTAAGTTATGGTAAGGTAGAGGGCTATAGCCCGAAAGATGCCGTGTATTATAAACCGTTTACAACACTCGAAGGAATTATGCAAAAGGAAAATCCTGATATTTACGATTATGTTGTGGAAGATCGTCTGAAAGAACTTTACAACAATAAGGATTATGGTAAATATGCAGATAAAGATGGCAGTTTGCATGTTGCTTTTGTTGCCAGCAATCATACTTCAGGAGGTAATTCAGGAAGCCCTGTAATAGATGCAAACGGAAATTTAATTGGACTTAATTTCGACCGCTGCTGGGAAGGCACAATGAGCGATATTGCCTACGATCCTAACGTTTGCAGAAACATTTCTATGGATATCAGATACTTTTTATTTATAGTTGATAAATTCGCAGGAGCAGGATATTTAGTTGACGAAATGGATTTGGTGGAATAGACCAGACAAAGGCTAAGGGCTAAAGTAGTCGAGTATCACTATTGAATAGTGACTAAAGACCTATTTCCAATAACTCCACATTTCCAGCAGTCGTTATCCCATACACCGCAACTCAAAACTCAAAACTCATAACTAATATTTCCACCTCCTTATTTAAACTGTTAATAAATTCACAAATTAGCAGCATATTAAATCTATTTACAGTATTTTTGCAAATTATTTTTTGAAAACAAAAATCATGAAGGAAGAAAAACTTTTTCAGGAATTTGAAGCCGTTACTACGGATCAATGGAAAGAGAAAATAATTAAGGATTTAAAAGGTGCCGACTACGACAGAAAACTTGTTTGGAAAACCAATAATGGTTTCGATTTACAGCCTTTTTACAGAAGAGAAGATCTGGAAAATCTTACCTATTTGAATAGTTTGCCAGGTGAATTTCCCTTTACCAGAGGAAGCAAAACTCAGGCTAACAACTGGAAAGTAAATCAGTTAATTAAGGTTGACAACATAGCAGAGGCCAACAAAACCGCTTTGGACATCAGGTTTAAAGGTGTTGATTCAATTGCTTTTGTATTCGATAATTCATATATACCAACAGAAAAAGATGTTGAAGATTTACTGGAAAACATCAGAGTAGATGAAATGGAAGTAAATTTCAAAACTGCCTACCCGGTTCTGCTGCTGGAAATTATCGATAGCCTTGCAAGAAAATACAATCGCAATATCGACAAGATTAAAGGTAGCGTTTTCTGTGATCCTATTTCTGAATACAGTTCTGGTAAGAAAACTGATTTTGATTCAGTTGATGAATTCCATAAGGTTGAAAAGGCATTTAAAGCGGCCGAACATTTAGTGAATTTTCATTGTCTAACAATTGATGGCAGCATTTTTCACAACGCCGGAGCCACAACAGTAACTGAAATGGCTTTGAGCATTTCCATGGCTGTTGAATATTTAAACAAACTTACTGATAAAGGTTTTACTGCTGATGGGTTGAGCAAACACATCCGTTTTAATTTTGCAACAGGCGCATCATATTTTGTTGAAATTGCCAAGTTGCGGGCATTACGTTTTCTTTGGGCAAAAATCATGAACGAATATGGCATTAAAAATGCCGATTCTGCTAAAATGTACATTCATTCCTTGAGTTCAAGTCGTAATAAAACTATTTACGACCCTTATGTAAATATGCTTAGAACTACTACTGAAACTATGTCGGCAGCACTTGGCGGAGCCGATAGCATTACCGTTATTCCTTTCGATATTCATTTAAATAAAGATTCCATTCTGGGAAAGAGAATTGCTCGTAACCAACAACTTTTATTAAAAGGCGAATCATATTTCGATAAAGTTAACGATCCGGCGGCAGGATCATATTATATAGAAACTATCACCGACAATTTAATTCAATCGGCATGGAAATTATTTCTGGAAATTGAAGAAAAAGGTGGTTATCTTAAAGCCTTCGAATATGGGTTTATTGCCGATTTAATTAGCCAGGAAGCAGATGAACTGGTAAAAGATGTTGCCTTTCGTAAGAGAATAATTTTAGGAACTAATCAGTATCCAAATACTAATGAGCAATTTGCAGAAGTTGAAATAACTAATGAAGCAAAAGCTGGAGGAAAATTCTTAAGTCCGATTAGAATTTCAGCGGAATTTGAAGAATTAAGAAATAGAACTGACAGATATTCAACAGGAAATTCTCGTCCGAAAGTATGGATGTTCACTTACGGAAATCTGGCTATGCGTAAGGCAAGAGCACAATTTGCAACTGGGTTTTTCGGATGTGCCGGATTTGATATCATCGATAATTTAGGGTTTAAAACTATTGAAGAAGGTGTTAAAGCAGCAAAAGAAGCAAAACCTGACATTGTTGTCCTTTGCAGCAGCGATGAAGAGTATGCTGATATGGCACCTCAGGCATTTGACTCTCTCAAAAACGAAGCCTTAGTTGTTATAGCTGGATATCCTAAAAACATTATTGAAAACCTTAATGAGATAGGACTAACTAATTTTATAAATATCAAATCAAACGTTCTTGGTGAACTTAAAAGATATCAATCAGAATTGGGAATATAGGTTGCAAGTTACGAGTTACGGGTTGCGAGTTGCGGGTTGCGGGTTCGTAAGGTCAATAAATAATTAATAAATGAGTAGTTATAACGATCTGGAGATATATAAATTAAGTTATCAATACGCTTTAGATGTTCATGAAATTACAATGAAGTTACCTCCTTATGAAAATTATGAACAAGGAAGTCAGGTAAGGAGATCTTCAAAAAGCATCAAGGATAATATAGCAGAAGGATATGGACGGAGAAGATATAAAGCAGAGTTTATCAGATTTTTAATTTACGCACATGCATCTTGTGATGAAACCATTTCTCAATTAAATATGATTAGTGAAATATATTATAAAGACAATCCGCTTACAGATTTAATGGAAAAATATAATCAATTAGGAGGAAAGATAAACAACTTTATAAAGTACGTTGAAAATAATTGGAAAATACATAATAAAATATAACTCGGTTTCGAAACTCGTAACACGAAACTCGAAACTCGAAACAAAATAATAGGACTATGAAACCAAACTTCAAAAATATAAACATAAAAAGCAGTCCGGAGAGTAAATTGGATAATGCAAAGGAGATAAAAGACTCTAATAACTGGACTACCGCTGAACAAATAAATTTAAAGTCAGCATACACCAAAGCAGACCTCAATGAAGTTGAGCATCTGGATTATGCTGCCGGAATAGCACCTTTCTTAAGAGGACCATATTCTAGCATGTATGTTACTCGTCCGTGGACAGTTCGTCAATATGCAGGATTTTCCACTGCTGAAGAATCAAATGCATTCTACCGTCGTAATCTTGCTGCCGGACAAAAAGGACTTTCTGTTGCCTTCGACCTGGCTACTCACCGTGGTTATGACAGTGATCATGAGCGTGTTGTAGGTGATGTTGGAAAAGCAGGTGTTGCTATCGATTCAATTCTAGATATGGAAATATTGTTCGACCAAATTCCTTTGAATAAAATTTCTGTCTCCATGACTATGAATGGTGCCGTACTTCCTGTAATGGCATTTTATATAGTTACTGCTTTGGAACAGGGTGCAAAACTTGAGGAGTTGTCGGGAACTATCCAAAATGATATCCTCAAAGAGTTCATGGTAAGGAATACTTATATTTATCCTCCTGAACCTTCAATGAAAATTATAGCAGATATATTTGAATTCACTTCTCATAAGATGCCTAAATTCAATTCAATATCAATTTCGGGCTACCATATGCAGGAAGCCGGAGCCACAGCAGATATTGAGTTGGCATACACCTTGGCAGATGGTTTGGATTATATAAGAACAGGTATAAAATCAGGATTAACTATAGATGAGTTCGCCCCCCGACTTTCATTTTTCTGGGGATTGGGAATGAATCATTTTATGGAAATTGCAAAACTCAGAGCAGCAAGGATGTTATGGGCAAAAATTGTAAAACAGTTCAACCCAAAAAATCCAAAGTCGATGGCTTTGAGAACTCACACACAAACTTCGGGATGGAGTTTAACAGAGCAGGATCCATATAATAATGTGGCACGTACTTGCGTAGAAGCCATGGGAGCAGCGCTTGGTCATACTCAGTCGTTGCACACAAACGCACTCGACGAGGCCATTGCACTACCAACTGAATTTTCAGCACGTATAGCACGTAATACTCAGCTATATTTGCAGGAAGAAACTGATATTTGTCGTTCAGTTGATCCATGGGCAGGTTCTTATTATGTTGAGAAGTTAACAAAAGAGATAGCCGACAAGGCCTGGGCCCATATTCAGGAAATTGAAGAAATGGGTGGCATGTCGAAGGCAATCGACACAGGTATCCCAAAGATGAGGATAGAAGAGGCTTCTGCACGTAAGCAAGCCCGCATCGATTCGAATAAAGA
The DNA here is from genome assembly GCA_002869365.1 of Marinilabiliales bacterium. Lineage (GTDB taxonomy): Bacteria > Bacteroidota > Bacteroidia > Bacteroidales > F082 > BM524. Next base: position 7,860 of record PKTA01000071.1, read on the forward strand.
TATTATAGTTGGTATTAACAAATACCGTCTCGACAAAGAAGATCCTTTGGAAACTTTGGAGGTTGACAATACTGCTGTAAGGATTGCGCAGTTAAAACGACTTGATAAGTTAAAGGCAGAAAGAGATAATGCAAAGGTTAAAGAAAATTTAGCAGCCATTACCGAAGCCTGTAAAACAGGAAAAGGAAATCTTTTGGAACTCGCTGTAGAGGCTGCAAAAAATCGTGCCAGTTTAGGAGAAATATCATATGCCATGGAAGAAGTTTTTGGAAGATATAAAGCAACAATACGCTCTATTTCAGGAGTTTACTCTGCTGAAGCAGGAAGCGAAGAATCATTTACTAAAGCCCATGAATTGGCCGATGAATTCGAGAAAATTGAAGGACGCCGCCCAAGGATTATGATAGCCAAAATGGGTCAGGATGGACACGACCGTGGAGCAAAAGTTGTTGCCACAGCTTATGCTGATATAGGTTTTGATGTGGATATGGGACCATTGTTCCAAACTCCGGCAGAAGCCGCCCGCCAGGCAGTTGAAAATGATGTTCATATTTTGGGCGTTTCGAGTCTGGCAGCAGGACATAAAACTCTTGTTCCTCAGGTTATTGAAGAACTCAAGAAAAATGGTCGTGAAGACATTATGGTAATTGTAGGTGGAGTGATTCCGTCACAGGATTACCAATTCCTTTACGATTGTGGAGTTGTAGCAGTTTTCGGACCGGGAACAGTTATTTCAAAAGCAGGAATTAAAATGCTTGAGTTGCTTATAGAAACCAGAAAATAAAATATTTAAATAATATTTTTAAACCCCTGTGATTTTTCATGGGGGTTTTTTTGTTGGACTAAATATTTTTTGTAATTTTATATGCCTCTAAAATAGAGACAAAATCAATTAATTACAATTATTATTACATATACCTAAAACTAAACATATTGAAATTCCGAAACCTTGTTTTTACATTTTTGATTTTTAACATAAGCATTAGTTACGCTCAGATAATAAGTATTCCGCAAGATTATCCAACCATACAACAAGGTATAGATACAGCATCCAACGGAGACACAGTTTTAGTGGCTCCGGGTATTTACTTTGAGAATATAAAATGTTCTAGCAAAAACATAGTATTAGCATCACATTATTTGTTTGATAATGACACCAATACTATATCAAATACAATAATTGATGGAAGCCAAATGAGTTCCGTTATAAAATTATTTAATACTGATACAAGTTTTAGACTAATTGGTTTTACTATTACTAATGGATATACTAACTGGGGAGGAGGAGGTATTTTTATTAATCATTCATTTGGCACCTTACAAGATTTAATTGTTGAGAATAATACAGCATATGAATATGGCGGAGGAATTTATATTGCTGATGGTAGTCCATCTAAAATAAGAATGTTAAATATTAAAATATTAAATAACTTCTCTGATAAAGCTGGTGGTGGTTTAGCAATATACTCTTATACGTTAAACGCTTGGAGTACAATTAGAGCTGATAATATTATAGTAAAAGGAAATAGTACTGGTGCTGGTCAATTGGGACTTGGTGGTGGAATTGCTATAAGGGCTGGACATCTATATCTCAACAACTCAACAATTCAGGATAATAGTGCTGAATGGGGAGGTGGAATATATTTTCGTCCTGAAGGTTATTTTAATCTAAATAACGTTAAAATAAATAATAATATAGCCACAAAATACGGTGGTGGTATATACTCTGAATATTCCTTCCTGGAGTTTAATAATACTGAAATTACAAACAATATTGCAAATAAAGGTGGAGGGTTAAGCATTATTACTCCTTTGAGATTCGAAAATTTCAAAAACCTTCTTATAGCCGACAACCATGCTCATGACAAAGGAGGCGGAGTTTATTTAATAAATGGTATTTTTGAAACTACAAATTCTACATTTGCAAACAATACTGCAGAATATGGATCTTGTATATACGTAGGGAATTTAAAATTAGACTTAAAAAATTCAATTTTGTTTGGCTTTGATAAGCCACAACAAATTTATTGTGATTCAGAGGATGATTCCTGTTTTATAACTATTAATCATTCCTTAATACAAGGAGGTAAGTATTATATTGAAACTAATGATAATGCACAAATAAATTGGCTGGAAGGAAATATAAATCGAAATCCGGAATACGTTGAAAGCGGAGAATTTCCTTACCAAATAAATGACAACTCTCCATGTATTGATGCCGGGTCAAATGACACCACAGGTATTACGGAGTTTGATCTTGCCGGTAATCTAAGATTTGTAAACTCACGAATAGATATGGGTGCTTATGAATGGGATATATTTGTTGGTTCTAGCGAAAATAATGATTTTACAGACTCTAAAAACATTATTACATACCCTAATCCGGCAAGAACAAAAGTATCCATTGATATATCAAATTATGATGGTAATACTTTAGAAATTAATATTTATGATATTAACGGAAAACTAGTACGCTCAGAAACATCAGAAACTGATAAGTCATCTTCTTTAATAGTTACTATTCCGATCAGCAATATTCAAAACGGGTTATATTTACTCGAAATAAAACAATCTGATAAAAATTATTATGGAAAGTTTGTAGTGGAAAGATAGATGTTAATTTGTTAATTTGTCTATAAATAAGATAAATCACTCATCAAAATCTATTCCCTCCTTTTTTGCTTCTGCCTTTTTANACTATTTACAAAACTTTCAAACATTTGCATAAACATGGTATTGAAAGAAAATTCTTCCGGTGGGAAATTTTCAGGATTATGAAGGTCGATAAGACGGCTGATATAAAGCCGTGCTACCAACTCTATACTTACATCATTTCGATATAAACCCTGAGATATACCTTTTCTTAGGTTTATACTTATCTTTTTGAAAATAAAATCGATTCGTTTTTGAATGTGCTTTTGAAATATTACCGGATAACTTTCCTTATAAGTATATGTAATTGAAGGACTGAAACTAAAAAAGTTGCTCGCCATTTCCTGACTTACCTTAAAAAGTATGTCTACAGCATCTTCATTTTCATCAAAATTATTATCGATAAATATATCTTCAAAAACTTTCCGTTCATTTTCGAGTACGTACTCCACTAGAGTATTGTCGGAAGTGATTTTGTTCTTTTTAAGTTGAGCGGCAATATCTGGAATCCGTCTTAGTTTGGAAATTGTAATTGCTTCAATACCATCCTTGTTGGCAATGTCTCGTATTTTACTAATCAATAGTGTTAATTCCCAATTCATATGTAAGTGGATAGTATATTAAAAAGCACAAAGTTAGAAAAATTGCTAAAGGAGCTTATTAAAATGTGTAAAATTCAAATATTAATCTACCAAAAGCATTTTTTTTGTAATGCTTCCTTTGGAGGAAGACAGCACAAAATAGTAAACGCCATTGGTAAGATTGTAGTCTGAGGGATTAAAATTAATTTCGTATTTCCCTATGCTATAAACTTCATTATCAACCATGTTTGCTATTATTCTTCCATAAATATCCACAACCTTGAGGTTAATTTTCTGATTTTCAATAAGTTTAAACTTAAAAAAAGTACTTTCATTAAATGGGTTCGGATAGTTTTGTGATAAACTAAATGGAATGAGTTCCTTGTTCTCTTTAACATCAACAGTAAAGTCAATTATTGCAGTATAAACTGACCGTGAAGTTCCATCGGCTCTAATCCAAATCGGACGCACCTGACCATCATGAGCAGTTATATTATTATAATCGCCAAAGAAAACAGAAGAACTGGGGTAAAATTCACTATCGCTAATCAAAATATTTTCAAAAGTCTCTCCCCCATCCTGGGATCTAGCGATATAAACGTCTGTTCCAACACCATCATGATTTCTTCTATCATAAAAAACTAATATCAAATCACCATTAGTCTGGTCGATGGTCATCCATGTAAAAAACTGATGTTTACCGTCTTCATCATCATTAACTCTTAAAGCCTCCGACAATGTTTCACCTCCATCCGTTGATTTGGCTAACCACACATCGGTATCATCTTCGCCATTTCTTTGATCAGTCCAGTTTACATAAATATTTCCTCGAGTTTCCGTATAACTAATATCACAACAAGTTACGGGAAGTCCGTTACAACGATTTATACCCGGAATATCATAGTCCCATCCACCGGGCTGGTCAGAAACAAAAATGTCATTATCAAGCCATGTTTCTCCCTGATCAAGGGATTTATCAAAAACAATTCCGGCTGGTCCTGACCATGCTACATAAATTTCACCATTTGGTCCCACGGCAGGAACGGCACCTTCAGTAGTATTATCACTATCGATACAATTGCCCGAAACTTCATTTATTTGCTGTGCAGGTGACCATGTTTCTCCTGCATCAACAGATTTACTAAACATAATATTACTGAACTTAGTTGGGTCGGGAGTCCCATATTCATCGAATTGCGTCCAGGTAACATAAATATTATTGTTAGCACTATCAACTACTGCCCATTCTTTATCCTGGGCTTTACTGCCATTTTTCCCCATATACGAACCGTCCGACCATGTTTCGGTATCGAAATCAAATTTCTGTCCGTAAATTCTGTCTATCCACGGCCCCCCCTGTTCATATGAGAGATGGAAAAAATAAAAGTCGCCGGCAGTATCAACAATAATACAAGGGTCGCCCCATACCAAAAAGCCCGGGGATGTTAAAGTTCCGGGATACCAGGAATATCCACCATCAGAAGAAATAAAATATTTATCGGTATTGGCTCCTGCAACTATATGCATTGGATTTTTAGGATCCATACAAATTGAAGGCTCATTGGGCCCGGAAGTATTACTTATAAGGATATTTTCATATTGAGCAAATGATATTGTATAAATACCTAAAACAAAAAGACTTAGTAAGATTTTTTTCATATCTATTGTTTATATATAAGACTCTGAATCAATTAAATTAGTTGTACCTGATATTAAGAATTTGCTATTTCAAGATCAATTTTATTTTCACTGGTTGCTATTATTGATGTAATTGTGGAATCACCGGTTACATTTACTGCCGTCCTGATCATATCTAAAGGCCTGTCGACGGCAAAAATTAGTGCTATACCTTCTGTAGGAATACCAACCGAAGCCAAAACAATAATCAGCATTACCATTCCGGCTCCCGGAACAGCAGCCGAGCCTATTGAAGCCAGAGTTGCAGTTAAAATTATTGTTAATTGTCCGCTTAAACCCAAATCCATACCATAAACCTGTGCTAGAAATATGGCCGCAACAGCCTGATATAAACTTGTTCCATCCATATTTATGGTGGCTCCCAATGGTAAAACAAAACTCGATACTTCTTCAGAAATACCTAACTTTTCCTCAGCAGTTTCCATAGTTAAAGGTAAAGTTGCAGCACTCGAACTTGTTGAAAAAGCAAGTAATTGCACAGGAGAAAGTGCTTTGAAGAAACTACTAAGTTTAATTTTCGTGAAAAACTTAACGAATATTGGATAAACAAGAAATATCATTAACAATAAACCAAAAATAACTGTTAGTGAATAAACTCCAAGCGACAGGAATAAATATTTTGTGTCTTCAATATTGTCGCCGGCTATATCCACAATTAAACCCGCAAGCAAGGCAAAAACCCCTAAAGGAGCCACCTTCATTATTATATCTATAATTTTCAGAACTATATCATTTAAATTGTCAAACAGACGTCGCACATATTTAGTTTTCTTTTTAGGAATTGAAATCATGGCTATACCAAAAAGCAAGGCAAAAAATATCACTTTTAACATGGAAGTATTATCGCTCATAGCTTCAATTATGTTATTGGGAACTATATCGATTAAAAACTGCAAGGGACCTTCATCCTCCATTTTATGTGCGGATGCTTCATTTTCCTGCACATTTTCTGCAAACTTTTGCTCAAATTCTGCAGCTTGTTCCTTTGGAAAAAAGTCGCCGGGCCGGCTTAAATTTACTATAATCAGCCCCACAGTAATGGCAATAACTGTTGAAATAAGATATAATCCTATGGTTTTAAAGCCAATTCTGGATAATTGAGAAATATCTTTTAACTGCCCCACTCCATTTATTAATGAAACTATTATCAAAGGCATGGCTATCAGTTTCAATAGATTAATAAATATACTTCCCCAGGGTTTTATATAAAATAAGGTGAATTCCTTCCACCCATAAATTACGGCCAGTATTCCGAATAATACTCCCAAAGCCATTCCAATTAATATCTGCCAATGAAAGGCAATTTTCATTTTCCTCATTAAGTAAAATATTTATAAGTCAAAAATACTTAAATTTGAGGCAAATAAAAATCTAATTATTATATGTCAGAATCGAGGATGAAAATTGGGATTTTAACTGCCGGAGGAGATTGCCCCGGATTGAATGCAGCAATACGTGGAGTAGCAAAAACTGCAATTGTAAAACACAATATGCAGGTTTTCGGCATTTCATCGGGCTTTCTTGGATTAATAAATAAGGACTATGTTGAGTTAACAGAATCCTCCGTATCGGGCATACTTACTTTGGGGGGGACCATACTAGGCACTTCAAGAGTAAAGCCTTTCAAAAAAAACAGTTCTCCCGAAATTGATAAACCAAAATTAATTAAAAAACACTATAAGGAACTTGGCCTCGACTGTCTTGTTTGCATTGGTGGTAACGGAACACAAAAAACTGCGGCAGGTCTTGCCAAAGAAGGATTAAATGTAATTGGATTACCAAAAACCATCGATAATGATGTGTGGGGTACCGACCAAACCTTTGGTTTCGACTCTGCCCTTTCAATAGCTACCGATGCCATCGACCGTTTGCATTCAACTGCTAACTCTCACAAAAGAATAATGGTTATTGAAATTATGGGGCATCATGCAGGATGGCTTGCTCTTTATTCTGGTTTAGCAGGAGGAGGCGATGTTATTTTGTTGCCGGAACTCGACTACAATATGAAAAAAATCAATAGTTACCTTTTGGGCCGAGCAAAGAAAAAGAAACCTTATTCTATAGTTGTGGTTGCTGAAGGCATAAAAGTTCCTGGAAAACAATCAGCCTCAACATACATTGCAGAACAAATAGAGGCAGGTACAGGATTGGAAACAAGAAATACTATTCTTGGCTATTTACAAAGAGGTGGTAGCCCTACTGCCTCCGACAGACTTTTGGCTTCCAGTTATGGTGCATATGCAGTGAATTTAATTTCTAACAAAGATTTCGGCAAGATGGTAGCAGTTGTAAATGATAAAATAACAGGTGTACCTCTTGAAGATGTTGGAGGAAAACTACGTACCGTGCCCTCCGATCATCCTATGCTTGAAAGAGCTTACGGATTGGATATATGCCTTGGCGGGAAACATAAAATGCTGAACATCAAATCATAATTAATAGTAAATTTTAACATTGCTGGAATCTTATTCTTTAAAATAAAATATTTAAAATTTGAATCTGCAACTTTCCAAAAAAAAAGATTGTCATATTCGCAACAAAAGTAAATTCCATCAGTTATTTAAGAGGATTTTTTTTACTTTAGCCCCAATAAATTTAATATCGCATTGAGGATTAATAATAACAAATATTTAATTGTGTTCATACTGTTGCTGCCTATGTTTGCCATAGGTCAACAATCCCCTATGTTTACTCAATATAAGTACAGCCAGATGTTCATTAACCCTGCTTTTGCAGGGATGAGTGAAGGTATATGTATAAATGGTTTAGGTCGCCAGCAATGGAGTGGGTTTAAAGATGGTGATGGAAACAATGTAGCACCACAAACATTTATGATTTCCGGTGATTCTCCTGTTAGAGCACTTAGAGGTGGTATTGGAGGGTCGATTACTCAGGATAAACTGGCACAATGGTCCGATATTACTCTGCAATTATCTTATTCATTCCATTTGGATATGTCTATTGGAACTATGGGAATAGGTGCTGGTATAAATCTTACTAACAGAAGTATTGACTTTTCAACATTTAGTCCTTTTCAGGATGGTGACCCTGTATTGCTGACTGCTGAACAGAGTTCAATGGTGTTTGATGCAGATCTTGGATTATTTTTCAGATCACCCGATAGATTTTACATTGGTATTTCAGCGACAAATTTGCTTCAAACAGCGGCAAAAAAACTAACTGCAAATGATGTTGGGGTAATGAATGATCGTACCTTATATATAGTAGGCGGCTATCAATTCATCCTGCCAAACAATCCGAGTTTTGAAATAGAACCTTCAATACTAATTCAAAGTGACATAGTTTCAACACAATATAATCTCTCTGCTGTCGTTAAATACAATAACCGATTTTGGGGAGGATTAAATTATCGGTTTCAGGAATCAATAGGTGTTATGATTGGAATGACGTTTAAAGATTTCCGTATTGGATATTCATATGATATACCTACTTTGGCAGTGGGAATACCGGGCAGTCATGAGATTCATTTGGGATATTGTTTCAAAATTGACATGGATAGAAGTGGTACGAGATATAAAAATACGAGATATTTGTAATTAAAAATAAATATTATATCATATATTAGTTTTATTTTTTTATTTTTGGGCACTCAAAAATTTAAATAAAGAGGATTACACAGATAATAAATCAAATTTTCATTATGAAAAGACTTATTCTATACTTAGTCGTTATTGTATTTTTAGGGAGTTGCAACAACTCCGGCAATGGTGAACTTGTTGGAACAAGGAAGAAATCAAAACCTTTCTACCAACCTGATCCTTATGGAATGGCATTCGTTCCACTAGGCAGTTACACAATGGGAGCAGGTGATGAGGACATTACCAATAGCCACCTGATTCAACCAAAAACCATTTCAGTTTCTGCATTCTTTATGGATGAAACAGAAATAACAAATGATGAGTACAGACAATTTGTATTTTGGGTACGCGACTCCATTGCAAGAACAATGCTTGGAGATGTTCGTCCGGAAGAGTTCCTCATCGAGGAAAACGAGAAAACAGGTGAAATTTATGATCCACCATATTTGAATTGGGAAACCGATATCGAGTGGAACAGTGAAGATCAGGATGTAAGAGATGTACTTGAAGAATTATATCTGCCTGAGCATGAAAGATACTTCAGAAGAAAAGAAATAGATACAAGAAAGTTGATGTATGAGTATTACTGGGTTGATTTGCATGCTGCTGCTGCAAAAGATTTCTCAGAAGATGCAGACTACAGAAATGCAGGTTTAGCCAACAGACCTCAGGGTTTACGCTACCGTTCTGTGTATGTTAGAAAAGAAACTATAGGTGTATATCCTGATACTTTAGCATGGATACACGACTATACATATTCATTTAATGATCCGATGACAGAAAGATATTTCTGGCATCCTGCCTATGACCATTATCCTGTTGTAGGTGTAAACTGGAAACAAGCCAGAGCTTTCTGTGTTTGGAGAACAGAACTTTTAAATGCACATCTTAATGCTAAGAAAGGTGAAGTTTCTTACGCTGAATTCCGTCTTCCTACAGAAGCAGAATGGGAATGGGCAGCAAGAGGAGGTTATGCTCTCAATCCTTACCCTTGGGGAGGACCTTACACAAGAACAGAAAAAGGTTGTTTCCTTGCAAACTTTAAACCACTACGTGGCGATTATATAGCCGATGGAGATTTAAGGACTACAATTGTTGGCCATTATCCGGCAAACGATTGGGGATTATATGATATGGCAGGTAATGTAGCAGAATGGACAAACTCAGCTTTCGACCCTTCAAGTTATAATTTCGCCTGGGATATGAACCCTAACTATACTTACTCTGCTAAGGAAGACGATCCACCGGTAATGAAAAGAAAAGTTATTCGTGGTGGCTCCTGGAAAGACATTGCTTATTATCTGCAAGTTACAACCAGAGCTTATGAATATCAGGATACTGCAAAATCTTATGTAGGTTTCCGTACTATCCAACCTTACCTTGGTCGCAATAAAGGAGATAATCCAAACAAAGCATCAAGAGTTTATAATTAATATTTTTTATTAACAACCAAAATAATTATTTAAAGAAATTTATCATGGGATTTTTTGATTTTACAAGAACAAGAGGCTATAGAAACTTTATGGCAAAAGTGTATGGATGGGGTGCATCAGTAGTATTGATAGGTGCTTTATTCAAGATTATTCATCTGCCTTATGCAAATGAATTGCTGACAGTGGGTCTTTTAACTGAGGCCGTTATTTTCTTCTTCTCAGCATTTGAACCTCCACACGTTGAACCTGATTGGAGTTTGGTTTATCCAGAACTAGGAGGGATGTATCACGGAGTTAAAGGTCAGGAAGTGAAACGTAAATCTCCAACCGAAAGACTTGATGAAATGCTTGAAAAAGCACAAATCGACAATAAAACAATTGAGAGGTTGGGATTGGGTATGTCAAAATTATCAGACAATGCTTCGCAACTATCTGACCTCACAGACGCTGCTGTTGCAACAAACTCATTTACCACTAATCTTCAATCAGCCAGCGAAAGTGCTAAAACTTTCGATGAATCTGTTAAGAAAGATGCTGCTGCAACAACTAATTATGCAGAAAGTTTGGGCAGTGTAACAGAAGGTGCCTCTTCATTAGCAAACGCTTATTCTCAAGCCGCTGAAACTCTTAAAAATGACATGAATACTACAGAGGAATTTGCTAGTACAGTTAAAAGCGCCACTGATTCAGCGAACACTCTTGCTGAAAGTTATCATAAGTCAGCAAGTGTTCTGTCAAAATCAGTAGAAGCCCTTGATTTTACAGCCGTTGAAGGTGATGCTTATAATGAGCAATTAAGAAAAATTGCAGAAAATATGGCAGCCCTAAACGCTATTTACGAAATCCAATTGCAAGGAACTAATAAAGCAGTTGAATCTTCCGAAAAATTGCAATCAACAATGAACGAATTCTTATCTAAACTAGAGAATTCTACAGCATCAACTACCGAGTTCTCGGAGCAGATGACTACATTGACACAACGTATGGGATCGTTGAACAAAGTTTATGGAAATATGCTTACCGCAATGAACATGAACGGCTAATATGCCAATAATGAACTATTGTTTAACAATTAATTATCCATTAATAAAAAAAATTAATACAAATGGCAGGATATAAAGAAACCCCACGACAAAAGATGATTGCCATGATGTATTTGGTGCTTACAGCACTACTTGCTCTTAATGTATCGAAAGATATCCTTAATGCTTTCATCGTTGTAAACGAAAGTATGGAAAGCACTAACGAAGGAATCATTTCAGAAGTAAGTCAAATATATCGTGAATTCGAAGTACAATACGATCAAAATAAAGAGAAAACAGAAGAATATTATAATCAGGCATTACAAGTTAGAGAAGAGACCAAGAAAATAGTAGATTATCTTGATTATCTTAAATATATGCTTGTAGGTGTTAGTGAGTATAATATACCATCAAAAATAGATTCATTAGAATTAATGAGTTTGTATTATAAAGATTCTACACTATCAACAGGTGTTACAAAAAAAGTTTTAATGCTTAAGGATGTTCCCACTAAAGATAAGTATGATAATACAACTTCATATTTGATGGGAATGAACAATGACGGTGAAGCTTATACTTTAAAAAATAAACTTCAATCTTACCGTAAGTTTTTACTTAACATTATGGATCAGGATGATAGTTATCAAGGTATAGGACTATTTATAAAAGAGGGAAATGCATATAGAAACGCTGATAAGCAGGCAGTTAGTTGGGAAATGTATAATTTCTATCATACAATTCTTGCAGCTGATGTTACTATCGTAAATAAGTTGATTAACGAAGTTAAAAATGCTGAACTTGATGCTGTAAACTATTTGTATTCATCTATTTCAGCCACCGACTTCAAATTTGCCTCAGTTAATGCTAAGGTAATTACTCACAGTACATATGTATTTAAAGGTCAGGAATATTCAGCACAAATACTTGTTGCTGCATACGATGATAAGGCAAAACCTGATATTTATGTAAAATATGGTGTTGACGAATGGAAAGACTCTTATCTGAGTACGGCTAAAAAAGTTAGTGGTGATGCAGGTGTTGTGGAATTAACTATCCCAGCAAATGCTGAAGGTCCACAAAAATATGCCGGTATCATTCAGTTGAGGAATCCTGAAACAGGTGAACTGGAAGATCATCCTTTTAATGGTGAATATATTGTAGCACCACCATCTTTAACAGTTGCCCCTCTCAAGATGAATGTATTTTATATTGGTGTTGAGAACCCTGTAGCTATTTCAGCACCAGGTATTTCTCTAAGTAAGATTAAGCCTGTAATTACAGCAGGTAACCTTTATACTAAAGATGATAACTGGGCAGTAATGATTAAGGATCAGGTTGCCGGTAATAAAGTTACCATTAATGCTACTGCAGAAGTTGATGGAACGGTAATGAATTTAGGAAGTGCAGAATTCCGTGTTAAAAGAGTTCCTAGTCCTGTTGCAGAAATAGCTGGCAAAATAGGTGGAAATATTGATAAAAATACTCTTCTTGCTGCAGGAGCAATTATTCCGAGCATGAAGGATTTTGATTTCGACCTTTATTTTGAAGTTACTTCTTTTACATTCGCAACTATTGTTAATGGCGACTGGATTCCTAAAAATGTTAGAGGTAATCTGTTTACTACAGAAATTACTAACATCATTAGAAACAGTAAGAGAAAACAAAAAATATTCTTTGAAAATATTCAAGCTAAGGGCCCTGATGGAACAATCAGAACTCTTAACTCAATAAACCTTGAAATACAGTAATATTAAAAATTAAGACACATGAATAAGTTGTTTGTCGCATTTCTGACTATTAGTTTAATGCTCACTATGGGCTTAAAAGCACAGATTATTGACGAAGCACCAAAAGATGCTTTAGTTGATGCTGAAACTCTTATCAATAAAGAGCCTATTCCATTACCATCTATTCGAGCCGCAGATATTATGTGGTCGAAAAGAATATGGAGAGAAATTGACTTCCGTCAGAAATTCAATCAAAAGTTTTATTTCCCGATAGAAACTCAAGCTAATTGGAAATCGTTTATCATAGTTGTTCTCGACGCTCTTAAAGAAGGTCAGTTAACAGCCTACGATATCTCTAATACAGATGAATTGCTGGTTCCAATTACCTATAGTGAAATTACTGGTCGTCAAACGGATACGCTTCGTCAAATAATGCGTCGCCCTTATCCTCCTTACGATGAGTATGACACTACAATTTATACGGAGTTTGATCCAACTAAGGTTATGCGCCTAAGGGTTAAAGAAGATTGGTATTTTGATAAGCAACGCTCTCAAATGATGGTTCGTATTCAGGCAATTTGCCCTGTTATGATTAAAGAAAGAAATGGTCAGGAAGTAACCGAGCCTCTCTTCTGGTTATCATATCCCGAATCAAGAGATGTTTTCGCTCAGGCATTGGTTTTCAACAGAGAAAATTCAGCTATGCGATTAACATTTGATGAGGTATTCTGGAAACGACTATTCGATAGTTATATTTATAAAGAAGCTAATGTTTTCGACCGCCGTATTTCACAATACGCAACAGGTGTTGATGCATTACTTGAATCAGAAAGAATAAAACGTGAGATGTTTGAGTTTGAAGAAAACCTCTGGTCTTATTAAGATTAAAAATATTATCATAAAAAACTCCTCTTAATTTTAAGGGGAGTTTTTTTGTTTGTGCATTTTCGTAATTTTACAAGAGATTATTTTTTAAATATCACTTTAATGAAGTCAATCCTCGAAACTCCTATTACTTATCTAAAAGGCGTCGGCCCTAAAAAGGCCGATGTTCTTCAAAAAGAAATTGGAATAAAAAACTTTGAGGATTTACTATATTATTTTCCTTTTCGATATGTAGACAAAAGCAAAATTTATAAAGTTAATGATATAAATAACGATAGTGCATATTTCCAGTTAAAGGGGAAAATAAGTAACCTCAACTCGGTTGGAGATAAACGCACAAAATATATTACTGCCAAATTTTATGACGACACAGGCTCCATCGATATTGTTTGGTTCAGAGGCTTAAAATGGGTTAAGGAAATGATTAAACCCAATACCGAATACCTGATATTTGGTAAGCCTTCCGTATTCAAAAACTCATTTAATTTTGTTCATCCTGAGATCGAAGTTTTCTCTGAAATTGAAAACCCTATAGCCATGCAAAGCCTTGAGGGTATTTATAGTTCCACCGAAAAACTTAAAAATTTCGGCCTTGGAAGCAGAGGTATTTCCAAATTGATGAAACAACTTCTTATTCAGGTAGAGAGTGAAATAACTGAAAAACTTCCTGATTACATACTTCAAAAATATAATTTGATAGATGAAGCAACAGCCCTGACAAATATTCATTTTCCTAAAAACCCCTCAATAATACAAAAGGCACAAAATCGCTTAAAATTTGATGAACTATTCTATCTGCAAATTGAACTTATCCTGAATAAAAAAATTAGTAAACAAAAAAGTAAAGGTTTTATTTTTGAAAGAGTTGGCGAATTCTTCAACAATTTTTATGAAAAGCATCTGCCATTTGATCTTACCAATGCTCAGAAAAGAGTAATAAAAGAAATAAGATCCGACTTCAAAACCGGAAAGCAAATGAATCGCCTATTACAAGGTGATGTTGGTAGTGGAAAAACAATGGTTGCTTTTATGAGCATGTTGATAGCTATCGATAATGGATTCCAAACATGTATAATGGCTCCTACAGAAATACTTGCCAATCAGCATTTTAACAGCATTAATAAATTTGTTGAAGGACTTGATTTGGAAGTTGAACTCTTAACAGGATCCACAAAAAAAAGTAAACGTACCGAAATTCATGAAGGCATTCAAAGTGGTAAACTAAAAATTCTTATAGGCACACATGCTCTTGTGGAAGACACCGTAAAGTTTCATAATTTGGGTTTGGCTGTAATAGATGAGCAACATAGGTTTGGAGTTGCACAAAGAGCCAAACTTTGGAAGAAAAGTACAACACCTCCCCACATATTAGTTATGACTGCAACTCCTATTCCCAGAACATTGGCAATGACAGTATACGGTAATCTTGATGTTTCGATTATCGACGAGCTTCCCCCAGGAAGAAAAACTATTCAAACCATTCACTTTTTTGAAAATAAGAGATTGAGAATCATTGGCTTCATGCGTGAGCAGATAAAAAAAGGTAGTCAAATTTATGTAGTTTATCCTCTTATCAGCGAATCGGAAAAACTCGACCTTAAAAATCTTATGGACGGTTTTGCCAATATGCAACATGATTTTCCTCCTCCACAATATCTGGTTTCCGTTTTACACGGAAGAATGAAAAATGAAGAGAAGGAATATGAGATGAAGCGTTTTGTGGAAGGCAAAACCAATATTCTTGTTTCCACTACAGTTATAGAGGTGGGCGTTGATGTTCCAAATGCTTCGGTAATGATAATTGAAAACGCAGAGCGATTTGGCTTGTCACAACTTCATCAGTTAAGAGGCCGTGTGGGAAGAGGATCAGAACAATCATACTGCATACTTATGTCAGGTCAAAAACTTTCTAACGAAGGACGAAAGCGATTGGAGGTCATGGTTTCAACATCAGACGGATTTGAAATAGCAGAGGAAGATCTTAAATTAAGAGGTCCGGGAGATTTGCAGGGAACCCGGCAAAGTGGTATCCTTGACTTTAAAATCGCAAATATTACAAAAGACAGCCACCTTATGTTACAAACCCGAAAGTTGTGTGAAGCTATATTGGAAAAAGACCCACAACTAACTGACAAACATAATATTATCATCCGTAACTGTCTTCAAAATAAATTTAAAAAACAAGTAAACTGGGGTAAAATTTCCTAAACCTCCCCTACTCTGCCTAATAATTTTTAACACTATTTTATCATAAATACCAACACAGGATGTTTGCTAAAATTAAATATGTATAAATTAACATAATTCTTACTTTTGCAAATCGAAATTCATCAAATGAAGTGAAGCGGTTACATCTGTTTTAAAACATTGTAATTGCTTCATTAAAATATAATTATAAAAGTTTAAAACAGATGAAATTATCATACAACTGGTTAAAACAATACATTAATACAGATTTAAGCGCAGAGGAATTATCTCCAATACTTACTGATATAGGTCTTGAAGTAGAAGGTTTGGAGAAGTTCCAATCAATAAAAGGTGGTCTGCAAGGTGTTGTTATTGGAGAAGTAAAAAGTTGCAGAAAACATGAAAATGCTGATAAACTAAGCGTTACAACTGTTGATGTTGGTACCGGCGAACTTTTGCCAATTGTTTGTGGAGCACCAAATGTTGCCGAAGGACAAAAAGTTGCTGTTGCAACCGTTGGAACAATATTGTATGATGGTGATGAATCGTTTACCATAAACAAAGCCAAAATCAGAGGCGAAGCGTCTGAAGGAATGATTTGTGCTGAAGATGAATTAGGACTGGGGACTTCTCATGAGGGAATTATGGTATTGCCTGAAAATTTAAAAAATGGAACCCCTGCCAGTGAGTATTTTAATATTGAAGAAGATTATGTTTTCGAAATTGGTTTAACACCAAACAGAGGTGATGCGGCTTCACATATTGGTTCTGCAAGAGATTTAGTTGCAGGCTTAAACCGAATTACTTCTTCTAAAAAACATAAACTAACGCTCTCTTCGGTTGATGAATTTAAAGTCGACAATAATAATCTCGACATAGATGTTATTGTTGAATCACCTGAAGCGTGTGAGAGATATACAGGAATTACCATTTCAAATGTAAAAATTGAAGAATCGCCGGAATGGCTTAAAAATAAACTTAATGCCATCGGCCTGAGGCCAATAAATAATATTGTTGATATTACCAATTTTGTTTTGCACGAAACCGGTCAGCCTTTGCATGCTTTCGATGCTGATAAAATTACAGGAAATAAGGTTATTGTAAAAAAACTTGAAAATAACACTCCATTCTTAGCATTGGATGAGGTGGAAAGAAAGTTGAGCAACGATGATTTGATGATTTGTAATATCGATAAAGGCATGTGTATTGCAGGAGTTTTTGGAGGAATCGATTCAGGGGTTAGTGAAAACACCAAGAATATCTTCCTCGAAAGTGCATATTTCGATGCTACTCATATCCGTAAAACTTCTAAACGACATTCACTTCAAACTGATGCTTCTTTCAGGTTTGAACGTGGAGCAGATCCAAATATTACAGTTTTTGCATTAAAAAGAGCAGCATTACTTATAAAAGAAATTGCCTGCGGCGAAATATCATCGGAAATAAAAGATGTTTATCCGAAAAAGATTGATAACTGGACTATTGACATTTCTTATGCCAACGTAGACCGACTTATCGGTCAAAAAATTGAGCCTAATATTATTAAAGATATACTGATAGATCTGGAAATTAAAATTCTTGGTGAAGATGATAATTCAATAAAAGTTGAAGTTCCTACTTTTAAAGTTGAAGTTACCAGAGAAGTTGATATAATTGAAGAAATTTTGAGAATTTACGGTTATAATAATATCCAACTCGACAATAAAATTCATTCATCAATAAGTTTGAGACAAAAACCTGATTTAGAGAAAATTCAGAATATGATTTCTGATTATTTAAGTTCACAAGGTTTTGCCGAAATCATGAATAATTCCCTTACTAAAGGAGAGTATACGGAAAAAGCTGATGGATTTAATGCTGAGGAAAATGTTAATATTCTTAACCCACTTAGTAATGACCTGAATGTTTTACGACAGTCTCTTCTTTTCGGCGGACTTGAAAGTATTGCCTATAATCAGAACCGAAGAATCTCTAATCAAAAAATTTATGAGTTCGGGAAAATATATCAGATATCTGCCGGGAAATCTCAAAATATCATTAAAAATTATTTTGAAGAACGTCATTTATTAATATTATCCACTGGCAATGTAAATGAAGAAAGTTGGAATGCTAACGATAATAAAGCCGATTTCTATTATATAAAATCGATGGTTGAGGCAACAATTAGCCGCCTTGGAATTGACAGAAAACAAATTAAAATAGAGATTAGTGATAATCCAATATACTCTTATTCAATGCAATATAATTTCAACAATACCATTATTGCTGAAATTGGAAATATTGATAAAAAAGTTTTGAAATCCTTCAACATTAAGAAAGAAGTATTTGGAGCAATTGTTAACTGGACTAATATATGTAAGTACCTTCCTTCAAAAAATACAAGTTACGAGCCTGTTCTAAAATATCCTTCGGTAAGAAGAGATTTAGCAATGGTTATCGATAAAAATGTAAGTTTCAATCAAATGAAAGAGGTTGCCTTAAAGGCAGAAAGAAAATTACTTAAAGATGTTGGATTATTCGACATTTACGAAGGTGACAAAATTCCGGAAGGTAAAAAGTCATATGCTCTATCATTTACACTTCAGGATAAAACTAAAACACTTAACGACAAAACCATCGACAAAACCATGAGACGTATTCAGCAGATGCTTGAAAATGAGTGTGGCGCTGTTTTACGGTAGTAATTTATTCTCAGTATATTAAAATTTTAGTTTTTATCTAACTATCCTCCATAATTTTTTTGGATGTTTTTCATTTTTTGGCATAAAATAGAACTTTTTAGGACTTCCAAATATTGCCAAAGGAACCCCAATACACACCAGTCCGGCTCCAATTCCAGCTGTTCTGAAATATCGTTGGTCATTAAATGTTCCGTCAGAATAGTTAATACTTATTAAAGGGGCCACAACCAAAGATGTAACACCGCCTAATACATAAAAAAATGTACCAACGCCGTATCTGTTTTGGGAACTTGCATCCTGATAACTTATTAATTTAATGGAATTTATATTTATATCAATAGGGTTTTGAGGTTTACAAATTGTTTTCTCAACAGCATATGAGGAATCACAACTTGCAATTTTTACATTATAAATTTTTGGAAATACTCTTAGCGTTCCATTTTTCACCTCATGAAAATAACCTGTAACAGTGGTAATACTATCTACATCTTTTGATAGTTTATTATATGTAATTACTTTAAAATTATCGAAATCATTCTCAATATGTAATTTCTTCGCCCTGTTTCCGTTACTTAAAACAAGGGTATTTTGAGATTCTTGTGCAAATAAACTATTTGAAATAAATAATAGTATTATGGTTAATTTTAGGTATTTGTTCATTAAATAAAGTTTTGGATAAATTTCAATAATACTTAATTATAATTAGCAAAATTAACATAAATAATAAATTATGTTAAACCGAGCGTATTTATTTTCAGTCCGCTATAGATGTTAATCAAATATATTTAGCAAATGTTCTTACCTTTGCAACAGTAAAACAAAATTGCATTAATGGATATTCAATCGATAAAGCAAAGATTCGGAATTATTGGAGTTTCACCACTGTTGAACAGGGCATTGGATATTGCTGTTCAGGTGGCAACAACCGATTTAACTGTATTAATTTCAGGAGAAAGTGGTACAGGTAAAGAGGTATTTCCAAAGATTATTCACCAACTAAGTGCCCGTAAACATGGCAATTATATTGCTGTAAACTGCGGGGCTATTCCTGAAGGCACAATCGATTCTGAATTGTTCGGACATGAAAAGGGCTCTTTTACAGGAGCACATGAGGCCAGAAAAGGATATTTTGAAGTGGC
>PKTA01000165.1 GCA_002869365.1 Marinilabiliales bacterium
CAGATTTGCAAAATAAAAAAATCATGTATCTTTGCACCCCGAATGTCCGATGGTGTAATGGTAGCACTGCAGATTTTGGTTCTGCCGGTCAAGGTTCGAACCCTTGTCGGACAACTTGGAAAGATGGTTTTTAATTTTGAGGGGGCTTAGTGTCCCCTCAGTTTTTATATATGATCGACAAAAATAAAATAGAAAAACTTGTTAATGATGCGCTAAAGGGCACTTCCCTTTTTGCTGTTGAAATTAATATCGATTCGCAAAATAATATTAAAGTTATTATTGATGGCGATAATGGTGTTGGTATCGATAAATGCGTTGAAGTTAGCAGACTAGTTGAAGGTAATTTGGATCGTGAAGAAGAAGATTTTGAACTTGGCGTTTCTTCTTATGGTATCGATAAACCTATAATATTGCATCGTCAGTATAATAAATACATCGATAAAGCCATTGAGTTGAGTCTCAATGATGAAAGTATAAAAAGAGGTATTTTGGAATCATTCAACGATTCTAATCTCATTTTAAAAGAAGAAATTGTAAAGAAAAAGGGGCATAAAAGTAAGAGTAAAAAAATGCTTACCGGCGATGCCATAGAAATACCTTTTGAAAATATAAAACTTGCCAAGGGCGTAATTGTTTTCTAAAGAAGAAAAAAATAAAAAATGGATACAATAAATTTGGTTGAAACCTTTTCGGAGTTTAAGGAATTCAAAAACATCGACAGAGAAACAATGATGCACATTCTGGAAGAGATTTTCCAGTCGTTGCTTCAAAAAAAGTATGGTGAAGAAGCCAATATCGATATAATTGTAAATATCGATAAGGGTGACCTGGAAATCTGGAGATACCGTGAAATTGTTGAAGATAACGAAGTTGAAGATGAAAATCTTCAGATTGGAATATCAGAAGCTATTAAGGTAGAGCCCGACTTTGAGATTGGTGAAGAATTTTCTGAATTAATCAAATTAGGCGATTTTGGAAGAAGAGAAATCCTTTCAATACGTCAGAATTTGGTGTCTAAAATCCTTGATTATGAAAAAGATAGCGTCTTTAAAAAATACAAGGAAAAAGTTGGTGAAATACTTACCGGCGAAGTTTATCAGGTTTGGAAAAAAGAGATCCTCGTTGTTGATGATGAGGATATCGAATTAGTTCTACCAAAATCAGAGCAAATTCCTTCCGATTATTATCGTAAAGGAGATACCATAAGGGCGGTTGTTTCTAAAGTAGATTTAAGAAATAACAATCCTGTAATTATTTTATCCAGAACTTCACCAGTATTTCTGGAGCGTTTATTCGAAGCAGAGGTGCCTGAAATTTATGATGGTTTAATTACCATTAAAAATATTGTAAGGGTTCCTGGTGAAAGAGCAAAGATTGCTGTAGAGTCATATGACGATCGTATTGATCCGGTTGGAGCATGCGTAGGTATGAAAGGTTCTAGAATTCACGGGATTGTTAGAGAGTTGAAAAATGAAAATATCGATGTAATTAACTTTACTAACAATCAGGAATTATATATACAAAGAGCTTTATCTCCGGCAAAAATTACCGGTATTAAAATAGATGAAGAAAACTCCAAAGCCGATGTATTTATGAAGCCTGATCAGGTTTCTTTGGCAATTGGAAAAGGAGGATTCAACATTAAACTGGCCGGTAAGTTAACCGGTTATGAAATTGATGTTTATCGCGATACAGATACAGATAGCGAAGACGTTGATTTGCAAGAATTTAGCGATGAAATTGATCAGTGGATAATCGATGAACTAATTGCCATTGGTTGTGATACTGCCAAGAGTGTATTGGAACTTTCCATGGAAGAGTTAATTACCAGAACAGATCTGGAAGAGGAAACTATACATGAAGTTACCAGAATACTCAAAAGTGAATTCGAATAAAAAGCTTACTTTTATAAGTTTTTTATTCATTAAAAAGGAATTAAAATTAATTAGCATATATGTCTGATAAATTAAAGGTAATAAGACTTAGTAAAGCGGCAAGGGAATTTAATATTGGCCTTGACACTGTTGTGGAGTTTCTTAGTGAAAAAGGTTTTGAGATTGTAAAAAATCCTAATACTAAGTTACAACCTGAAATGTATGCTATTCTTCAGGATGAATTTCAGGATGAAAAGGAAGTTAAGAAAGCCTCTAAAGAGCGTAATCTTGAATTTCTTGGACAGGGTCCTATTACCATAAAGGAGACTAAAGAAAAAGTAGAAGAAGAGGGAAAAGATGAAGAAATTGATATTCCTGATGAACTACTAATTACTAACCTTGGAATGGGGAAGAAGGAAACCGCCACCGATACCCCTACTAAATCCACTGAAAAACCACCTGTTACGGAGAAAAAAGCCGAACCAGAAGCCGAAACAAAAGCCGAACAAAAAACTGAGAGTAAGCCTGAAGTTAAAGAAGAAGTTACTGAAGAAAAACCGGCTGAAGAAAAAGTTGAAGAAGTTAAAAAAGATGAGGTAGTTGAAGAGAGGCCAAAAGTTGAGGCAGAAAAGAAACCCGTTGAGGAAGAAAAGAAGGCTGAAGAGAAAGTTGTAGAAAAAGAGATAGAAGCCGAAAAACCTGCCGAAATTGTTGATAAGGAAGAAGTTAAAAAAGAAACAGTTGAAGAAACTCCCGAACCACCAAAAGAGGAAAAAATAGAGAAGAAACCCGCCAAGGAAGAGAAAGTTGTTTCTGAAAAAGAAGAAGAAGAAAAAGAAACAGAAACTGTTGAAGAAATAACAGAAGAATCCAATGAGCCTAAGGTTCTGGGAAAGATAGATCTTGACAGCATGAATATGCGAACAAGGCCCAAGAAGAAGAGTAAAGAGGAAAAACGTAAAGAAGCTGAAGCGAAAAGAAAATCATCACGTCCGGCTAAAAAGCATGAAGATAAAGAGAAACAAAAGCCTGCCGTTGAAGATGTAGAAAAGAAAGAGGTTGCTAAAGAAAAAGTTGAAGAAAAGCCTGTTGAAGAGAAAAAAGAAGAAAAGCAGACCGATGACAACTTCATACCAACAAAGCATGAGAAACTTACAGGACCTACCGTTGTTGGGAAAATAGACTTACCGAAACCACCTTCTAAAAAGAAAAAACCTGTAGCATCATCATCTGATGCTCATGGAGGTAAGGGCAAGAAAAGGAGAAAACGTATTAAACCTCAGGCAGGTGCAGAAACAAAAACTACTGATACCAATAAGCAAAATCAGCATAGTAATAAAAATCAACAGGGTAATAAAAGGGGTAAACCTAGTGGCAACAGACGTCCTGAAAAAGTAGAGCCTTCACCTGAAGATATTCAAAAGAAGATTAAAGAAACTCTTAACAGACTTTCTCCAACAGGAAAATCAAAATCTTCTAAATACAGAAGACAAAAACGTGATACAGTTTCTGAGCATATTCGCGAAGAAAGAGAACGTACTGCAGAAGAAAAGGGTACTCTTAAAGTTACCGAATTCCTTACTGCGAACGAACTTGCCACTATGATGGACATTGGCGTTACCGAGATTATTAAAACGTGTATGCAAATTGGGTTGTTTGTTTCCATTAACCAAAGGCTGGATGCAGAAACTATTGCATTGGTAGCCGAAGAATATGGATTTAAAACCGAATTCGTAAGTGTTGATGATCAGGATACACTTGAAATTAATGAGGAGGAAGATAAGCCTGAAGATCTTGCGGAGAGAGCTCCAATTGTTACCGTAATGGGTCACGTTGACCATGGTAAAACAAAATTGCTCGACTATATACGTAAGGCTAATGTAGTTGCCGGAGAAGCAGGTGGTATAACACAGCATATTGGTGCTTATGAGGTTACTACAGAATCAGGTAAAGTAATTACTTTCCTCGATACTCCCGGTCACGAAGCATTTACTGCCATGCGTGCAAGGGGTGCTAAAGTAACCGATATTGCAATTATTGTAATTGCCGCCGACGACAGTGTGATGCCTCAAACACGAGAAGCAATTAATCACGCTCAGGCAGCTGGCGTACCAATAGTATTTGCATTCAACAAAATGGATAAACCGGGCGTTAGTTCCGACAAAATAAAGGATCAACTTTCTCAAATGAATATTCTTGTCGAAGATTGGGGTGGTAAATTTCAATCACAGGAAATATCAGCAATTACAGGAATGGGAATTAATGACCTTTTAGATAAAGTATTACTTGAAGCAGAAATGCTTGAACTAAAGGCTAATCCTAAAAAACCTGGTAAAGGTACTGTTATTGAAGCTACACTTGATAAAGGACGTGGTTATGTGTCTACCGTTTTAGTGCAGGAAGGAACCATGAAAAAAGGCGATATTATTATTGCCGGTCCTGTTTATGGCAGAGTTAAAGCAATGTTTAACGAAAGAAATAAAGCAAAGAATATTGCAGGACCTTCAGTTCCTGTAGTAATTTTAGGATTAAACGGAGCACCACAGGCTGGCGATGTGTTCAACGTTATGCTGGATGAAAAAGAAGCTAAGAACTTAGTTAGTAAACGACAGCAACTTATTCGTGAACAAAGTCTGCGTACTCAAAAACATATTACTCTTGACGAAATTGGTCGTCGTATCGCAATTGGTGATTTCAAAGAAATGAACCTTATTGTTAAAGGTGATGTGGATGGATCTGTGGAAGCACTTAGCGATGAGTTACTAAAACTTTCGAGTGATGAAGTACAGGTTAATGTTATTCACAAAGCAGTGGGTGCCATTACCGAATCCGATATTATGCTAGCTTCCGCATCGGACGCAATTATTATTGGTTTCCAGGTTCGACCTGTTCCTCAGGCAAGAAAACTTGCAGAGAAAGAGCAAATAGATATCCGATTATACTCAATTATCTACCAGGCTACAGAGGAAATTAAAGATGCCGTTAAAGGTATGCTTGCTCCTAAAATGGAAGAGAAAATTGTTTGTAATATTGAAGTTCGTGATGTATTTAAAATTACAAAAGTGGGTACAATTGCAGGATGCTATGTACTTGATGGAAAAATAACTCGTAAAACTAATGTTCGTCTTATTAGAGATGGAATTGTAGTTTATACTGGAGTTCTGGGTTCTCTAAAACGTTTCAAAGATGATGTAAAAGAGGTTTCTGCAGGTTACGAATGTGGACTGAATATCGAGAAATTCAACGACATTAAAGTAGGTGATATTGTTGAAGGTTACGAAGTAGTTGAAGTAAGCAGATAATAATCTTATAAAAATAATAAAAAAGAGCAGACTGAAATTTATTTCAGCCTGCTCTTTTTGTATCTATACGGAAAGGTCTTTTATTTAACAAAAAAAAGGCAGATCATTAAATCTGCCTTTTTTCATTTATATAATAAACTAGTTGGTTTTTGTCATATTTTCGTTAACAACAATAATAAAATTTGCCAAATCAGTATTGTCTCCTGAAAGAGTGTCAACATCCGCTTGTTCAACTGAAGTAATAGTAACTATCTTTAAATTAGGCTTGTATCTGTTCAAATACCAAAGAATACCTTCATAATTATTTGAATGATAAGCACCATTATAATGAATAAAAGTTTTGCCATTACCAGTAAACTCAGCTATTGAGTAACCCATGGTGGCATCCTTTATGGCCTGAGCTTTAGGCAGATTAGGATTGGCATGTCCCATACCTTCCATTTGTTTCATCATATCGCTATAACCCTTTAGTTCAGGATCATATTCTATTGGCAAAGGAGCAATAAAAGATTTTGCCTCAGCACTTAATTCATCAAGACCCTCAAAACCTTTTTTGTAAGTTAAGGAAGCATAACGCCTTGGAATATTTGTGGCTACAAATACCAAATTGCTATCCTTGGCAAATTCCACAAGAGGCTTATAGTCGGTTTTATAATTTGGCCATAATCTTGCTTCTTTTTCAAAACTCTTTATAGAAATATTTCCTTTTAAGTATTCGTTCAAAATTAATTGATTATCAGTTTCGAACATTTCAGCCCCAAGAATTATTTCGCCTCCTTTTTCATTATAAAGCTCTTTGGTTAACTCATATTGCAACCAATGTACAATAGGGTTATTATGCAATTCTCCAAAGAAAATAACATCAGCATCTTTAACTGTTTCAAGCATTTTCTTATACTTAACTTTTTTTCCTTCATTATTAAAAATGCGGTAAGCAGGTTTATCACCTGTAAAGGAACTAAGGCTTAATAAAACCAATAGGGAAACAATAATATTTTTCATATAATTTAATTTAATTTTTTTTTAATTTTTCTTCATGAAACAATAGGGGTAATAAGTCCTCAATGCTATTAGCAACCAATACTGGTCCTCTTTCACCTTTCATAATTATTTTAATATGATTTTTCTGACGGTTCTCAGTTTCAGCAATAACCTGCCTGCACATCCCGCAAGGTGATATGGGTGATGCAATTTCAAAGTTATCTGTTGAGGCAGTAACTGCTATGGATTTTATAGCCACATCAGGATACTGGTTTTTTGCTGTATGAATAGCTACTCTTTCGGCACATATTCCATTTGGATATGATGTGTTTTCCTGATTGCTTCCTGTAATAATTTCACCATTTTCAAGTAATATGGCTGCACCTACTCTAAATTGTGAATAAGGAGCATAAGCTGATGAAGTTGCTTTTTCAGCTTCGGCCAATAAGTTTTTTTCTTCAGTTGACATCTCATCAGTAGAAGAATACTCGATTAATTGTATTGAAATTAGTTTCTCTTTCACCTTATTATTTGTTTGCTAAAATACAAATTTCCAGGCATTCGACCTATTTTTTCCAAACATAAGAAATGAATAGAAAAAGGCAAATAATGTTACACCTGCCTGTGTTTCCAAAGTGTCGTCCGATAGCATGGAAATAGTTATAATCACAAAGAAAACACTATAGAAATAGTCTGTAAAACTTTTAGTGAGTAGTGCAGGATATATTAATGCAATTATAAAAATCAAAAAGCCAATAATGCCAAAGGCAATGAAAATTGCAAAAAACTGATTGTGAGCATGGTAACGGAATTCTTTTTTTAATTTGGAGCCCATTTCATCATATTTTCTGTACAATGCCTGCTCTAAATCACCGGTGCCCACTCCAATTAGCCAATTCTCTTTTATTAATGAAACAGATGCTTTTAAATATTCGAGTCTTTGCATAACCGAACTTCCACTCGGATTAGACGTTAATTTATAAACTTCGTAACCTTTTATAATTTTTAATATTCTGGTTTTGAATCCTGGATTTTTAACATAATTTACATTGGCACAGCCATTTTCAACCATTTTTATATCCCATTCACTAAGTTCATAAACACCATTATAGTCCTTTCTCAAATCTTTTGATGTGAGGTATCTTATTAGTCCTTCTTTTATGCTGTTACCGTCCTTGTCTAGCTCGTGATATTTCTTATCACTTCTCTCGTTCCAGGCTTTTTTCAATTCGGGTTCGCATAAGTAAATTCCAACATATTTCCCATCTTCCACTTTTCGTGAAACTGTATCGTGAATATATTTATTTCCCTGAGGGGTGAATTTATCAAGTTCTGATATCTTAATGTCGGGTGCTGTGGTTGCATTTTTTACTGTGTTAATAGTAATGAAACTCATAATAGCCGGAATTAAAAATATTACAAACAATATAATTAATTTATAGATCAACCTTCTGGATTTAAGCATATTGTAAACTAATAACCCGATGCTTAATAAGAATATTATTGTAAAACTTGTTACCGATTCAATTAAGATAATAAACACAATAAACCATATACTTAAAACTATAAACAGGCTTTTTATCCACAGGTTAAATTTGTGGTCTACAAAAATAAAATAAACCAATATAAACAGAGCAAAAGTGGTGTTTAAGCCAAACCTTATGGATGAAATAAAAGGTGATATTTCTCTGATATCAATAAACTCCTTTTGAAGAAACAAATAAAGACTTATCATGCTTCCAGCAAATACAGCAGCAATGTAGAATAGCATTAGTGTTCTGAACTGTCGGTATTTCATTCTTGCTGTAGTTGAAAAAACTACAGGAAAAAGAATAAGTGGTAATTTTATTCGTAACTCTTTAAGGGTATAATCCAGATCGCTGGAAAAAAAGGAACCTGCGATATGCATTAGATAAATCAAGGAGAAAACAACTGCAGCTTTATTATTAAAAAACATTTTAAATTTCTCTGAGAAATTTGTTGCAGCAAGGTTAATAAAGTATTTTAAAAAATGTATTAAACCTTTAAACGGTCCTCCAAGCTTAAAAAACCTCTGTGTTAATCGAAATGAAAAACCTGACCAAGTCCAAAGAAAAAGTATCATAAACTCACTAATACTCATCATAAATTTCGACAGAGGTATGCTAATTACCAGCAATATCAAGGAGAAGAAGTATGCTCCTGAGTGTATATTTGAGTTAGAGTTTGTCAAATTTGTTAATCTTTGGTATTATCTTTATAACTTCCTTTTAATATAGATTTATACAAATCATTATCGTTTAAAAGTTCGACAGCTTTTTCAATTTCTTCATCAGTTTTCAAAGAAGCAACAATTTTTCCTTTTTGATAGTAATATCTCGAAATAATTTCAATTTTTAACATTTCCTCTATTTCGTTTCTAAACTTATCAATATCTTTTTTCTTCTCCGTTTTAATGGAGTTTTTAAGTTCTTCAATGTCGTTACTTATGGCTTCCAAATAATGTTCTCTTTCGGCACTTTTGCCCAAACGATCTAACAGGCTTTCTGTTTCTGTAAGGTAATCGAAATCCATTTTCTCAACGCTTTTTTTAAACGATTCGTAAGTTGTATCCTCAATTTCAAAATCGATAGGACTGGCAATACTATCGTGCTTTGAGAAATATTCATTTGCAAATTTGAATATGTAATTACCCGTATATAAATCGGCACTAATCTGACTGAAACGAATGGGATCTATGCTTATGTCAGGAAAAATACCAGCACCGTCAAAAACCTTTCGGCCACCTTTTGTTTTAAAAACACTTAAAAGTGAATCCGGAATCTTTTCTATGGAGCCGTTTTTATCTCGGTTAAAATAATCAATTGCCTGTATACATCTTCCGCTTGGAATATAATACTTTGCAACAGTAATCTTTATTTTTGAATTATATGGAAGGGGTAATATATTCTGCACCAGACCTTTGCCATAAGTTTTTTGGCCAATAATAACTGCTCTGTCGAGATCTTGTAACGATCCGGAAACAATTTCAGATGCTGAAGCAGTATTTTCGTTTACCAAAACTACTACCGGGATTTTAGTGTCGACAGGAGCATTTTTTGTTTTATGAATCATTGTACTTTCCTTCAACTTACCTTTAGTAGTTACTACTGTTTGTCCTTTTGGGACAAAAATATTTACTATATCAACGGCTTCATTTAATAAACCACCTCCATTGTTCCTCAAATCGATTATTAATCCGGTAACATTGTTATTATTTCTTAGATCCAGAAAAGCATTTTTAACATCTGCTGCCGATTTTGGGTTAAATTGCGATAGGTTTATATATGCAATATTTTCGCTTACCATACCCGAATAAGGAATGTTAGGGAACTTTATTTTCTCGCGAACTAATTCATGCATTTTTCTAATGCTATCGTTAAAGGGCATTACAACAATTTCAATTTTTGAGCCGGGAACACCCTTCAGTTTTTCACTAACCTGTGAAGAAGTCTTTCCAACTGTTGTTTCTCCATCAATTTCAACTATTCTGTCGCCGGCTCTTAATCCCGATTTTTGTGCCGGGAAATCTTCATATGGCTCGCTAATAACAACATAATCACCTTGCTTTTGTATTAGGGCACCTATACCACCATATTCACCCCTTGTCATTAAATCCAAATCCTCTAGTTGAGATTCCGGAACATAAACAGTATAAGGATCCAGTTGATTGAGCATAGCATCTATGGCTGTTTTTGTTAAATCACCGGGTTTTATATCATCGGCATATTGTAAATTTAATTTACGCATGATGTCCCCATAAATTTCAAGATTTTTCGATACCTCGAAATTATTGTTGTTTTGAGCGAAAATTAAACTGCTGAATAATAGTCCTATTAATAAGAATTTTAACTTCATATTTTTTTCAATTTTACTATGGAACAGGGTCGTAACCACTGCCACCCCACGGATTACATGAGGATATTCTTTTTATTGCCATCCATCCACCTTTAAAAGGTCCGTATTTTTGAATTGCCTCTACACTATAATGTGAACACGTTGGAGTGTAACGGCATGAGCGACCAATAAAAGGTGACAAAGTATATTGGTAAACTCTTATCAAAAAAATGAACAAATTAGAAAGTAGAAACTTCATCCTGTTTTTTTATGGATTGCAAAATTAGAATTATTTTCCTTTCTATCTCTTTAAAAGAAAGTATTGATTTAGCAGTATATACAAATGCCACATTCCAGTAAGGTTTTGTAGTATTTTCCAAAGGAACCAGTAAGTGTTTATTTAAACGGTAAGCCTCCCGTATTAGTCGTTTTATTTTATTCCTGTCGGTAGCATTTTTGAAGTTTCTTTTAGAAACACTTACCAATACTGAATTTGTTTTTAGTTCTGCATTTTCTACATTTAGGTATAATACTTTAAATGGAAACTTAAAAAATGACTCGCCCTCCCTAAATAGCTGATCTATAAGGAATTTTGAGTGCAATCGCTCGTGCTTACCGAAAGTAAATCTTTTTTCCATTTAATGAAAAGAATAACCAATTGTTGTTGATATGCCCCAATCTTCTTTTGAGGCCAGAATATCGATAGGCTTGCTATCGAAGCTATAATAATAATTTAGTCCAATAATAAAATTCCTAAAAAGTTCATAACTCGAATTTATACCGTATTCAATACGTAATCGCCCATAATTTGAAAGACTTGGGAAAATAGTAAAGTCGGTAGTAATATCTATTTTAGGGCTAATATATTTATACATTTTGTAGTTTAGTGATAAAAAGGCTTCTAAATTGTTGGCGCTTAATGAGCTGTCGTTCGACCACTCACGATTACCACTTATACCTATAGCAGAATTTAAACGGTTTTTACTATTGTAAACAATATCGTATAATCCTGCAAACGACTGAAATAGCCTCAAACTTAAACCCATTTCAGATGCCTGATTCATACCCGTTTGTGAATAAAGCGACCAGTTATTTTTTATATAATGAATAATAACAAAATTCACATCTGTTTTACTCGATAATAATGAATCTTTTTGTGCAGTGAAATTATTATTCCAGTTTAAACTATAATAGGAGTTCTTTTTCCTGTAATCAATATTACCGCTGGAGGTAAAACTATTTATACCACTTCCCTTACTAAAATTAAAGCCCAGATTTAAATTACCACTCATACGTAACCAAAAATTATTCTTTATCGGATATAATTCAGTAATGTCATCAATATCAATAGTCTTAGTTGTATTAGTAAGTAATATTTTAACTTTTCTACCATCATTGGATGAGTCGATTGAACCAAAATAATTTAATCCGTTTGTCAATTTTATTTCAAACTTCTTTTTCGATATAATTGTCTTTACTTTTGTGGTTTGAAAGTCAATGCTTCCCATACCTTCCATTTTATAAGTAATAATTCCATAATCCAGACGTTTTATTTCCCCGGTTAGAATGTTACCATTTGTGTGAACAATAGTATCATTTTTCTGTCCGTAAACAATTACTGATGTGAATAAAAGAAATATTAATAAAAATCGCATACATAAAAGATAATATGCAAACTTAAAAAATAAACACTTTGACTTTAATTCTTAAATTTGCAACTAATAATTTTTTTTTCAATCTATTAATTTACAATTAATGGTTTTGTAAAAAGGCTTCCCCTTAATAGTATTCAATATGACGAATAAATAGTTTTTAAATGAAGAAGTTACAAACATATATGCTTAAGTCGTTTCTTGGGCCATTTATTTTTACTTTTTTTATAGCTCTGTTTATTCTGTTGCTTCAGTTTCTATGGAAGTATATTGATGATTTAGTGGGAAAAGGCCTCGAATGGCATATTATAGCCAGACTGTTATTCTATGCTTCATCTACATTTGTTCCTCTTGCCTTACCTTTGGCTATTCTACTTTCTTCACTAATGACTTTTGGTAATTTGGGAGAAAACTATGAATTGGTTTCCATAAAAGCTGCCGGTATTTCCTTAAGAAAAGCCATGAAACCTCTTGCTATTCTTGCAGTATTCCTTAGTATTGGAGCCTTCTTGTTCTCAAATTACGTTTTACCTGTTGCTAATTTGAAGTTCGGTTCTTTGCTTTATGATGTAAGGCAACAAAAACTAGCGTTTAATATTAATGAAGGGATATTTTATGATGGCCTTGATAATGTTGTAATTCAGGTTGGAAGTAAAGACAAAGACAATAAAACCATTTATGATGTCAAAATTTACGATCATACTGATAGAAAAGGAAATACAAAAGTTACTCTTGCCAATAAAGGTATTATGGAACTTTCTCACGATAAACAGAAATTAATTTTTACTCTTTTCGATGGTAATTCATATTCTGAAATTGAAGAAAGTGGCTATAGAAAAACCAGACCATTTCAGCGAATGAAATTTGATAAGCAAATACTGGTTTTCGATTTGGGAGATTTTCAACTTAACAGGACCAACGAAGATTTATTCCGGTCGCATTACTCAATGCTCAATATAGAACAACTCAACTATTCAATAGATAGTTTAAGTAAAAGCAAAGTTGAAAGAGTGGAGTTTTATCAAAAGAAATATTTAAAACGATTTGCCTATATCGATCAACTGGATAGTACAAAGGTAGACACAGTAATTATTACGGATAAACAGGTACAGGATAGTTTAAAATACCCGCTCATAAATAATTTTAATAATGATGCTGCTGTTCAAATACTTGCTAACAGTCTTAAAAATGTTAGGTCGTTAAAGGAGAACGTTTTATTTTATCAGAAAGAAATTGAATCCAGAGATTTAATATTGAAGAAACATGAAGTAGTGTGGAACCAAAAGTTTAAATTATCAATAGCCTGCTTAATCTTCTTTTTCATAGGAGCACCTCTTGGAGCAATAATTAGAAAAGGAGGCCTGGGTTTGCCGGTGGTTATTTCGGTGCTCTTCTTTGTTGTTTATCATGTAACTTCTATAACAGGAGAAAAAGCAGCTCTTACCGGAGAGTGGAATGTAAATATTGGCGTTTGGCTTTCAACTTTTGTTATTCTCCCCATTGGATTGTTTCTTACCTGGAAAGCAACTACCGATGCTCCATTACTCGATGCTGAAATCTGGGGAAGATTTTTTAACAGACTCAGATTTCTAAGAAAAAAATAATAGTTTTACATTTTATAGATTAATTAATAGAAAAGTTTCTGCTTTTCAGCAGATTAAAAATTAATATGGCAAAGAAGTTAAGTGTTGATATCGATTATTTTGATGGTTATCAATTTGTTGGAATTGTAAGTCAATTAAAGGATTATACCCTTGCCTATCATATTAATAAAGAAGTTGAAATAGATTTGAAAAAGTTTAATAACTTTAGCATTAGCGATAAATCAGGTAATATAAATGATTTTTCATGGTATTATTTCTGTAATAACCACTTGATAGCCAAGGTATTTATGGTTTCCAACAAATCAAAATCTTCAAAACTTATACCTTCTAAAAAGGAGATTGATTATTTTTTATTATTTAAAGATTTTCCTGATAATACTTTTGCAAACGAAACAGTTCAACTAATTAGGAAAATACCAAATGTGATGGCTGTTTTCAGTTTAGATTTAAATGGCATAAAGGATGCGGATCTGCTTATAGAATATAACGAATTGCATGAAATAGAAGAAATTTTAAAACCTGCAAAACAAAATCAAAAGAAATACATACTAAAGCAATAGTAAACAAAAGACATTATACATGGTAAATAACACATTATCAACTAACTATTCGAAATACTTTAGCGAGAGTAAACTCTTAAGAAAACTACATCGTTCAGCGGAAAAACTAGGGATTAAATTACTTTTTTATGTATTT
This sequence comes from Marinilabiliales bacterium, assembly GCA_002869365.1. Taxonomy (GTDB): domain Bacteria; phylum Bacteroidota; class Bacteroidia; order Bacteroidales; family F082; genus BM524. The sequence goes on from PKTA01000165.1 coordinate 13,965, forward strand.
ATTTTGTATTTCCTTGTTAGCGACAAGGATATACCCTTAAAAACACGCCTGGTGTTTATGGCTGCCCTGGGATATTTTATTTTGCCTATGGATTTAATATCAGATTTACTTCCAGGCCTTGGTTTTACCGACGACTTAACCTTTATTTTATATGCCCTAAGTACCGGAAGTGAGTATATTACAGAAGAAATAAAGGAAAAAGACAAAACAAAAATAAACAACATGTTCAACAGGGAACACGATTATTCATTTGATCATGATGAGCAGAATTTACTAACGCCCAATCATGAAGAATAGCCTGTTTATTATAGAACAATATTTTTTTGAAGGTAAATATTTAAGAGTATAGATTTTTCAAGCCATAATTGGTTATCTATAGAACAATCATTCTATTTATTACACAATTACTGCTGATAGTAATCCTTATTTAAGGGGTTTTCAACAATATATATTTATATATTATTGTAATGCAATGCAACAATTAACATTCATAATTGTCATATATTAGCATGCATTAATTCCTTTTTTCTACTTTAGGGAATCAGGACTTAATATTGACACACATACGAATAAATTAGCTAGAAAAATGAAAAGAAATTTACTTTTATCAATATCTTTATTAGGTATAATAGTTTTAGGTTTTGTAATATTTACTTCCCAAAAGGAAGATAAAAGAGCCGATTATGAGGCACGTATTTTAGAATCGGCGAAAAGCCTTGAAAAAATGCAAGAAGAGTCCATTGAAGGATTAAAGGCCGCTGACCAGCCGGATATGGCTGCCTTTCAGGAGTTTGTAATAACCATGGATCCTGAATTGGGTTATGTTCCGGAAAAAAGATTGTTTGATGCTTACAAAACTACTCGTAACTTAATGAACGAGCAGAGTTCAACTCGTGATTACGATCCAATGCTTGAATGGCAGGGAACCGAAGCTAGTTTGGGCGGACGTACTCGCGCTCTTATGTTCGATCCTAATGATGCCGATAAAAGTAAAGTATGGGCAGGTGGTGTAACAGGAGGACTTTGGTATAATAATAATATTACAAGCCAATCAGCAGTTTGGCAAGCCGTTAATGATTTATGGCCAAGCCTTGCAGTAAGTTGTATCACCTACGATCCTACAAATACTCAAACAATGTATGTTGGAACCGGTGAAGCACAAACAGCGAGAATTATTTATAGAAAATCTTCCGGATTAGGAGTAGGTATTTACAAAACTACCGATGGGGGAGAAAGTTGGGAATTAATTCCTTCCACTTCCGATTTTGCTTACGTTACCGATATAGTTGTGAGAGATGAAGATGGGGTTGGAGTTATATATGCAGGTGTTGTATCAGGAACTTATATGGGTGAAAATCATGAAAGTATGCCCTCCGATGGATTATACCGGTCAGATGATGGCGGAGACAATTGGACTCAGGTTCTACCTGTCATAAATGGCAATTTTGGAGGTAACACCTATGCTCCTTCTGATATTGAAATTTCGGCGAATGGTAGAATTTTTGTTGGAACCATGGAAAATCTGAATCAAAATGGCGGTGCTACTATTCTGTATTCCGATAGTGGATTGGAAGGCAGTTGGACAGTATATGATTATTATAATACCTTAATTAGTGGACAGAGTTATTATAATATTCCGGCAAGAACAATTATTGCTGTTGCTCCTTCTAACCCTAATCGTGTGTATGCGCAATTTGCAGCAGGTTATGATAATGGATTTACTTATTACAGAGGCCGTTATATGATTAACTCCACCGATGGTGGCGAAAACTGGATTGCAATGTCGCCACCCGATACCGATCAATGGGCAACTTTGGCATGGCATGCATTTATATTGCAAGTAGATCCAAATAATGAAGAAGGTGTAATTACCGGTGGTCTTGATCTATGGAAAATATCTTCCATCGGACAAACATGGCGAAGGGTTTCCGACTGGAGTCTTATGTACGAAGGAGGAGGGGATGCTTATGTTCATGCCGATCAACATAATATTCAGTACAGACCCGATAATGAAAACAATGCAGTTTTTTCGAGTGACGGAGGAGTTTTCTTTTCCGAAACAACAAATATGACCTATCCAATATTCAAACAGAGAAATCAGGGTTATAACACTTTACAATACTATTCATGTGCCATAGACCCAACACCGGGAGCCGAAAATTATATAGGAGGTCTTCAGGATAATGGTACACTTCTTTATAACAATGGTTCCACAAATATCAATAATATGATAGATGGTGGCGATGGAGCATTTTGTTTCTGGGATAAGAATGAAGCAGAAATTTACCTTACATCGGTTTATTATAACAGGTACTCGAGTTTTTATTATGGCTCTCCTGCCGGTTATGTTGATGGAAATTCAGGTACATTTATCAGTCCGGCTGATTATGATTATAAACTGAATTATCTCTATTCCAATGGAGTTAGTTTTACAGGTGGAAATGCTAATAAAATTCTCCGTATAACGGGCATACCATGGAGTATGAACGACCAATTGGTAAATATTGGAACCTCAATATCAGTTCCTTTTTCGCATATTAAATATTCTCGCTTTTCTCCTGAGGGAACTTCCACAATTTTTGTGGGATCCACGTCAGGAAGGCTTTATAAGGTAGAAACCATGAATACTACTCCTGAAGCAACTGAAATAGGAAGCCCCGATTTTCCTAATGCAAGCATTTCTTGTGTGGCAATTGGTAAGTCAGAAGACACCTTGCTGGTAACCTTCTCAAACTATGGAGTTTCCTCAGTTTGGCAAACCTATGATGTAGGTGAAAACTGGCAGGAAAAAGAAGCCAACCTGCCTGATATGCCTATCAGATGGGCGATTTATCATCCTGATAATAACGGTCAAGCTTTGCTGGCAACAGAAACAGGAGTTTGGGCAACAAATACTCTGAAATATGAAAATACTGAATGGGCGCCG